>NZ_JAAMNK010000017.1:0-120992 GCF_011066025.1 Bacillus sp. EKM202B
TGATACGGAGCTTCTGCAGACCATCTTGCAGTAATAGGATCATTCTCATTTAAATCAATTTGATCGAGATGAGCATAGCTACTTTGAGGACATACTCCTAAAATAGTTAAAGTCACTCCAGCTATACATAGTGTTGATACGATTTTTTTCATTTTATATTCCTTTCTAAATATAAAGATTCTTATGCGGATATTCATCTTAATAACCACAGTTAAATAGCTCTAATAAAAGAACAATGAGCAAAGGCTAACTGCTTAATTTTTGTCTTAAAGGAATACCACCACACATCGATCAAATTAAAAGTTTTAAATTGATCCTAAACAATAATTTTCCTTTTCTACCTCTAGTTATATATAAAAGCACGTCTTATTTAAACATATTTTTTTATGTAATTTTGCATATCCAAATATAGGGGATGAAATAACCTTCCATATATAAATGGATAGCATGTTCCATCCCTTCATGTTTCTTCCCACACTTACGAGGACAACCCCGCTGTCCCCCTTTTTTAACAATGTCTAATCCGACTCTTTGCTTTTCTTTCAATAACTCTCGTTCCCATTCAGCAACACCTTCAATAATATGAAGGAGCATTTTTCCAGTTGCTATTCTTGTATCAAAATTATAATCCAGACTAACTATATGAACATTTCGCTTTTCCAAGTTTTGAGCGAGTTCTAACATGTGTTTTAAATTTTTAGCTAATCGATTCATCCGAGCTTCAACAACTATATCTCCTTCTTGAGTTCCACCACACACCTATCAAGCTAAGAAAATATAACTACTCCCAGAACTAGATTTTGTCCTAATATGTAATAAAAAGCTCTTTTTTCATTTTGGGGTTGATTTGTTTTCTTAAGTTAATGGGCATGGAGTATCGCTACATGCCCATCGACCTAAGATTTTAAAGTACCTCTAGAACGAAAATTTTATGCACCGTTGACTACTAATCTAAAATGTACATCCCTTTTGTTTACTAGTGGTTCACTTATCTAACCTAAAGATAAGTATGTGGTCCTTTTACAATTTGAATTTCTTTTTAAGCTTCTTATATTTTCTATATGAACGTCTAACAATGTTTAACATGAAATACGGTATTTTAACAGGGAGAGGCAATTTATAAATGAAAGGCAAGTAAAATGTAAAATATGCCTTTTCTAGATCTCTCCACTTACTATCTTCTTTTGTTTTTAAGAAATCAGATACATCGACTACATATCCCCTTCCGTTTTCCATCATCACATTTTTCCCGTGAACATCACAAGGAGTTAATCCTTGTTCTCTTGCATACTCTAAAGCTTCATTGATATCGAGGATTACCTGCTTAGGAATTTTAATCCCCTTATGAATAGCATCGTATAAGGTAATTTCTTTTAAACGTTTCAATACTATGAAATTTTCTCCTTTATATATAAGCCTCGAATAAGAAGGATGATTTCCGATTCTTCGGTATACTTCTGACTCTTTTTCAATTCCTTCTCCTTTTCGCGCATAAACTTTCACTACCCAACCTTTGTGTTCTTTGTGCATAAATACTGCAGCATAATTACCTGTCCCTAAACACTTCCAAAGTCTAGGAATATCTTTAACTACTACAGGCTCGAATTCATCCTCACTTCTTATGCTTACCTCTTTTAATAATTCGTCCTTTATCAATCCCACAAAACTATTTATACTCATCATTTCCACTCCGTTTTTGCTAAAAGGGGTCCCACCCCATCGCTATTAAGCTAAGAAAATACAACTACTCCAGAACGAGATTTTGTCCTAACTTGTAATAAAAATAAATCCTATTGCTATAAAAGACAACAATTTTTCGTTCTTGGAACATCATAAATATTAACTTTATAACAGTGGGCTAGTTTAAAATTGCATCAAAAACCTAATTGAAATTAAATCAGGAATGTTATTTTAACCTGCTAATTTGCAGATGAACTATTTTTTATTTCATAACAATCCACCAATATTTCTTTTAAATATTCCTTATATTTGGGGCGTAGCATTTCCGGAGGAATTATTTTAATTTCTTTATCGAAAGACAAAAAATACTGAACCAGAAAATCCATCTCCTTTTCTCCAAAAGTCACAATAATGTATTTGTTTTGTTATTCTTCTTGAAGAGACATGTTATCGTAAATGCGTTTATAGAATTGTTCAACCCCTTTCTCACTAACTTTAAAAGAAAAAGGTCGTTGTGTATTGAATTGTTTTCTATATAACGAACTAATTGTCTCTTCAGTAAAAGGAATGCTTTCCTCATCTTCATACTTTGTATATTGAATATAGTCACAACGGAAATTTCGAAATTCTTTTTTGTCTAAATCCCAACTAAAGCAATACCAATTTCTATTTGTAATTAATAATCTTAAGTGTTAAATGATTCAATGATTGTTACCATAGCTACAATCATTGATTTCTATTACCTTTTTATTCAGTATTGCAGAGAAGAGTTCTCCTAAAAAGTGCGATTCCTTTTTTTGATTTATTCCTACAAATTGGATAACTTGATCTGCCTCATGAACTATCTCTTTTTGCCTCTTTGGGGTCCCATATCAAAAAAAGAAAATTGTACGTTTGGACACAATTTAGACACAAAACATCCGATTCCTTGTACGGTAGGGGATCGGATGTTTATTTTACTGTTTTATATCGTGTACAATTTCTCGCTTACGAGGTCTGTGTAGCAACCGAACCAAATCTTACTTTAAGTATTAGTGGATATCAAAAATAGTAATGACTAATCCAGATTAACATCCATCCGATTCACAATTACATATACCAATATGTTAAATGGCTAAATAATACAAACGGTATGAAGTGAATTTCTACTCTTTTCATACCGTTTTACATTTGTTTATAAGTTTCATACGAAATTCGTGGAAAGATGGCAGCATCCCTTTTATAACCAGGGCTCAAAAGTTACCATACCTGACAAGGGAAATATTAATGTAACGCTAGTTCCTCTATTCACTTCAGATTCAATGCCAATTTTCAATCCTAATTTTGAACACAGTTTTTCGCATAGATACAAGCCCATTCCTGTACTTTTGCTGAATCTTCTTCCATTCTCTCCAGTAAATCCTTTCTCAAAAACTCTATTTATATCTTTAGTTACTATCCCTACTCCATTATCCTCTATAGTTAGTATTACTGAGTTAGTTTTCTTAATTGAGTATATACGTATCATTTGTTCTTTGTTATTTGAGTACTTTATAGAATTTCCTATTATTTGATTAATAATAAATTCAACCCATTTTCCATCACTATATACGATTTCATCAATATCCTGTATATCTAATTTTATTCTCTTATGAATAAAATCCCTATAGTTTCTTTTAATTACATTCCTTACTACATTATCAAGGTTGATTGGCTTGATAATATAGTCTTTATTAACGTTATTGCTTCGAGAATAATACAGAACCCGTTCTACAAACCCCTCGATTCGATCCATTTGAGAGTCAATTTTATTCGTTACTTCATTTTGATTATTTTCAATTATAAGCTTTGTAGAAGCTATTGGTGTCTTAATTTCATGCACCCATGTCTCTATATATTCTCTGTAATCCAACTGTATGTCTCTATAATACTTTACATTTTCATGCATATCTCTACTTACTTCTTTCAGTATAGCGTTAAGCTTTTCCCCATGTATAAAGTTTGCTTCCTTTACTACCTCTGGTAGTAGGTATCTTTTCTCCAAGTTTTCTAAAATGCCATTAATCTCATTATAATAATTTTTACATTTTATAAATTCTATAATCATATATGAAATCAATGGAAAAAACCAAATACAAAAGACAAAGAATATTATAATAAACTGAACACTCGCAGTCAGCAATATACCTGCTAGTATAATAAATACAAGTACATTAAATAGTATTACTACCATTTTATCTTTAGTAAATTCACCTATATTCATGGCATTATATACCCTAAGCTTCTTCTTGTTGCAATTGGATTTTCTATACCTATCTCTTCAAGCTTTTTTCTTAATCTATTTATATTAACAGTTAAGGTGCTATCATCCACAAAATAATCAGATTTCCATAAAGTTTCTATGAGTGAATCTCTTCTTACAATATTCCCGCGATTATTTATTAAGCATGAGAGTATTTTAACTTCATTTTTAGTTAATTCTACAGACTTGTCTTGATAAGTAACTGTTGCATTTGAAAGATTTAAATTAAAATCCCTATAAATTAAGATATGATTCATCTTGAAATCTCCAGATGTTCTTCTTAAAATGTTTGTTACTCTTGCTAATAGTATTTCTGTATTATAAGGCTTTGTTATAAAATCATCTGCTCCTAAATTCATACTTATTAGTTCATCTACATCACTATCTCTACTTGTAACCATGAAGATTGGAACATCTGAAGTTTTACGTATTTCTCTGCATATATAATAGCCATCGAACACAGGAAGATTTATGTCTAGTAATATAAGGTCTGCATTCTCACTTTCTATATATTTGATAATATGATTAAAATCTGTGGGAGCCTTTACTTCATATCCATATTTTATAAAAAAATTTTGTAATTCTTCTCTGATGATTTCGTCATCTTCAATCAGAATGATTTTTTTCATGACTTTTCCCTCCCTATACAGAATATAAGGCTATTACATCTTGAGAAACAAGGTGTAATAGCCCTAATAAGCATTATAAAATCAAGTATTACTTTTTACAATATTTTTATACCCGACATATGTCGTGTAGAAATATATTACATAAACTATAAGGAATACTAAGCCAGTCATCAATGCTGGTAAGATAATGTCTGTTTGTTGAAATGTGTTAATATACTTATTGACTACATAAATTCCAACAATAGAATGAATTATGGCAAGAATAACTGGAAGACTGAAGTATACGAAAGTTTGAATAAAAATCGTTTTGTCGATCATTGTTCCATTTGAACCAATTCTCTTCAAAGATTTATATCGATCTATGCTATCACTGGCTTCTGATAATTGTTGAAGAGCTAATACAGCCATACTCGTTATTAAAAATACAATCCCTATATATATCCCAATAAATAGTACGATAGTTTTCATTCCCTTACTTTCTGCACAAACTTCATCCTTTGATTTGCCTGCTATACGATTAATATTTAATTTCGGACCATTTTCGTCATAAAAGCCCCGTGCAACGCTATCATATTTTTTATTATATTCTTCTCTATTTCCATCTAAATAATTTACATTAAGTACGGACTCAGTAATTTTGTAGCCTGATAAAAACTCATCATTTATAACGATTGTGAAGTAATTAGTTCGCACATCATAAGTGTAAAGATTCTCTTGTATAACCTTAGCGTTTTTTATCAGATATTCTTTTTCTTTAATATTCACCTTATTGCTATTTTTTAATCTTTCATTTGTCGAATTAACCAACCGGCTATCATTTGATAAAAGTAAAATTTCATTGTTATTTAAAGTGATTTCCTTTTCACCTTTAAGATTTAAAATTTTATTATAATCAGATACTTTAATGAAATCTATACTGTAATTATAATCTTTAAGTTCTGGTACAAAGTCCACAACTTTCATCCCTGTTTGAAATACATTATAAGATACATATTTTTCGTTATTACTTATTTTAAAATTAAATTTATTTAATACGTCTTCTATAGTGTAACTTTCATCCTTATTCTCCAACGTAATACTGGCATCAAATGGTGTTATTTCTTTCGTTGTTTCGTCCATCATTCTGTTAAAGCTGATTCCTGTAGATAAAGCCACCATTGTAATGAATAACATTAAACAGATTACAGACATGGATATAAAATTTGTATTAACCTTACTATTTATTTGTTTGATGATAAATATATTTAACCCTTTAAAATAGACTTTTTTATTCTTCTTTACAACATATAATATAAATCCAGATAAACTAAAGAAAAACAGCAATGTACCTAATATGCCAATAATGATTGATACCATGAGCATAGGGTTATTATAATTCAATCCGATTTTTAGTACAGTCACATATGCATATCCAAGTGATGCTACACACATAATAAATGCGATTACATAGATAAGAGGATTTCTAAATTTTACATCTTCGTTTTTTCTACCTGCTGTTAACATATCAATTATTTTATATTTTGAAACAACATATACATTAAATAACATAACAAGCAAAAACATGATTCCAAAGTATACTACGCTTTTACCTATAGCGCCCGTTGAAATTGCAAATTTATATTTACTGATGGGCAAGTCAAATAACTTTAATGCAAATGTAGATAATCCCTGTGATATTCCAATACCTATTATAAGCCCACTCACTAAAGAGATAACACCAACTAGAAATGTCTCTGTTACTAATATTCTAGATATGTTTCTTCTTCCCATACCTAAAGTCATGTATATTCCTAATTCTTTTTTACGTTTTTTGATTAAGAAATTATTTGCATACAATATTAAACCACCTAATATTACGGATATAAATACTGACACATCTGAGATAGCGTTCATTATTGCAGGCACATACTTCCTATCTGAAGCGTTAATTTCCATAAATGCCTTTTGTGATTCTATGGAGTTAAAGCTATAAAATATACAAACAGCCAGTGTTAGTGTTAAGAAATATATTGCATAATCTTTAAGACTTTTCTTTACATTCCCAATAGCAAGCTTAGAGTACATTATTATCGTCACCTCCAAGAAGGGTTATAACTTCGATAATTTTAGTAAAGAATTCTTTTCTGGAATCATTCCCTCTTACCAACTCGGTAAATATTTTTCCATCTTTAATAAAAAGAATTCTACGAGCATAGCTTGCTGTAAATGCATCATGAGTAACCATAAGTATTGTAGCTTTTAAATCCTTATTTAGACTTTCAAATCTTTCGAGTAATAATCTAGCTGATTTAGAATCTAACGAACCTGTTGGTTCATCTGCAAGTACTAAAGATGGATCTGTTACGATAGCTCTTGCCGAACCAACCCTTTGTTTTTGTCCGCCTGACATTTGATAAGGGTATTTACTTAATACTTGTTCAATGTCTAAATACTTTGCAACTGCTTGTATTTTCCCATCAATTTTTGAACTCTTCTCACCTTTTATTGTTAACGCTAGGGAAATATTTTCATAAGCAGTAAGGGTATCTAATAAATTAAAGTCCTGAAATATAAACCCTAATTCATTTTGTCTAAACTTATCTAGTGACTTTGATTTTAACCGAGTAATGTCACTACTATTTATCATTATTTTTCCCGTAGTAACATGATCAATCGTTGATATACAGTTAAGTAATGTAGTTTTACCACTTCCTGAAGGCCCCATTATCCCAACAAATTCTCCCTCATCTACCTTAAAACTAATATTATCTATAGCCTTTGTTACATTACCTTTATTACCATAATATTTTTCAATCTTTTCTACACTTAATATATTTCGCATTAATACTTCTCCTTTTTGATTATAAAAATTCTTTAACTCCCAGTCATTTATGTTATTCATTTTATATAATTTCATTTATAGTATCGATGGAATTACATTTCATTAACATTACATTTTTGTTATATTGAGTGATATCTCTACATGTAAGTTATCAGAAATCGGGATAGTATAAGTAAGGATTATTCGATGACTTAGCAAAGAGGCAGATAAATATAGGGGTATCTGTTCTGATGCAAAAAACGATAAGACTTATGTAATTAGCGGAAATACACAAACTGGTTACGGCGTAACAACAGCTCTATTTAAAAGACATGGATTCACAGTCATTTCAGAAAAAGATTTTGAAAACAGAAAAGGATTTGACCTTTAAGGCCAAACCCTTTTTATTTTTATTATTTCGCAGCTAGTTTTTCTTTCACTTTCGCAGGAATCTCGTCCTGCTTCACTTCTTCCCAACCTGATACATCTTCTTCAACTTTTTTATCAGAGTAGTAGACGCGTAGGAATGCTTCTTTACGAAGGTTTTTTTGAGTATTGAATTCTAATTCTTTTTTCTTTACCGTCTTTATCAAATACAATTAAATTATAATTAAAACGTTTTGATATTTCTCCGTTACCAATCAAAATACGTACAGATTTTAAATTCGGATGGTTTGCTAGCGTTTCGTTAAAGTGTTGGTCGTACGCTTTATAGGAAAAGCCCTAATTTACTTCTTCATATTCCTTCATATTTTTATAAAAGGTGTTTTTCTTTAGTTCTAACATTTCCATAAATATAACAACAGTTATTTCTCTATTCTTCCATTTTGAATGAGTTTCCTCTATGTATGTATAATTATATGTTTTATATCACTTTAAAGGATATTTCTACATTTCTATTAAAAAATCTTTAATGGGCGCCAAACTTTAAAATAAAAGTCATAATTAATCCAAAAATAAAGGAAGACATACAAGAGGTACCGCCCATGCATATCAACTTAAGAAATTGATTGTTCCCCAAAACAAAAAAACACTACATTCTCATAAATCACTGTTGTAGTGATTTGAATTTTTCGTTTTGGGATACTTTAAAATATTAGCTTGATAGGTATGGGACAGCAGTCTAATATGCTTGAATTATAATCAGTGTAAGCAGCTAAAAAAGTAATTGCTGGAATAGAAGTTAAGCATATGATCAAAAAAGGACAAACTCTCCAAGGTGAGAAATTTGTCCAAAACCATAATCTATTTGATTTCACAATATAAAATTCAATTCCGCTAGCAATCTTTCTTTTTTCATATCTCACGATTTTCACATGAGAACCCAAAATAGTGGATTAGAATAATGATTTAATACTTGCTAGTACAGTAAGGATACCTATAATAATGACAAATACATTGCTCGCTTTCCCTTTGTATTTAGCTAGTACCGGTACTTTATAGATTGCATACATCGGTAATAGACATAAGATAGCAGCTACTAACGGACCGCTAAGAGCATCAATAAGTCCAAGAATACTTGGATTTGCATAAGCAACATACCAGCATGTTAATACGACAAAAGTAAGGATGATTGTCTTAACTGTTTTTTCTCCTATATCTTTCCCGCGTGTTTGACTGGACTTGATAATCATGTCACGCATTACTT
This sequence comes from Bacillus sp. EKM202B, assembly GCF_011066025.1. Taxonomy (NCBI): domain Bacteria; kingdom Bacillati; phylum Bacillota; class Bacilli; order Caryophanales; family Bacillaceae; genus Bacillus; species Bacillus sp. EKM202B. Next base: position 9,039 of record NZ_JAAMNK010000017.1, read on the forward strand.
CATATGCTCCTATATAGTGTCCAAGGAAAGACTTTGTTATGGCCGTAAAAGCAATGATAGGAGCTGCAATAGTAATTACAGGCGAATTAAGCTCATTAGCAAGATATGATAGGATTGATAAGTTCTGTTCTTTTGCCATCATGAGATCATTTGGAGTCAAACTTAAGGTACTGCTCCAAACAAAGAACATAACAACAGAGAATGTCATAATATAACAAACCTTTTGTATTTGAGCACACTTGGCATCAGTAGCTTCTATTCCATAGGTAGCTCTTTGTTTCATAACAAATGATGAAATCATTGGAGAATGATTAAACGAAAATACAATGATTGGTAGAATCATCAATATCGTTCCAAAATATCCTGTTCCTGTTGAAGCAGTAGAAACATTTGAAAAACTAAGCATTGACGTATTCCACTGTGGAATCAAAGATATTGCGATAAAAAGTAAAGAAGCTATGAAAGGATATACGAGCATGCTCATTATTTTCACAGTGATATCTTGACCAAAATTTAGTATAGCGATAAGACCAAGTACTAATACGAGCGATAAAATGGCTCTTGGAGGCTCTGGCATATGCAATTGATGCACGATAAAACTACTTGCAGTATTTGTAAGTGCAACCGAATACATCAGCACGATCGTATAAATTGAAACAAAATATACTATGTTAAAAATAATACTTGCCTTATTTCCGAAATACTCTCTTATTGTCCCTGTAATCCCCTCATCAGCAGAATTAGAAGCGTAAATCATTTTAGCAAGCGCCCTGTGTGAGTAATACATTACGGGATATGCCAGTATGGTAATTAGTAGTAATGATAATAAACCACCTGAACCTGCATTAATAGGTAAAAAGAGTACTCCTGCTCCAATTGCTGTTCCAAAAAGGCTCAATGCCCAGGTAGTATCCTGCTTATTCCACTTTTTAGGATCTGGATATTTATCATTTTTTACTGCTACAGTATTATCAGCTTGAAATTCTATGTTTTTTGCAGTATTCCCATTCATATAATACTTCCTCCTTGTGTCCTATTCTTACGTCTCTTTTTAGACTTAGGAATATAGATCGTTCTTGAAAAATGAATTACTTAAAAAGTGCGCCACATCGTTTATCCTTCTTCTCAGTTAATCGAAATCAAAAATTCCACTAGTCATCAACCTGATGGGTTTGTTACCACTTACAAAATGTTTCAATTATATAGTAGTATATTTTAGTGGTAATTCCCCCAATATACAGATATCCTTAGGCAAACAATAGAGAATAAATTTGTTACACTTTTCACAATATATCCGATAACTATTTATTGATTTGATTGTTTCTCTCCAAAGATTTTATTTTTAATGGAAATCCCTGTAGGTGTAGCGGCAATTCCGCCTAAACCTGTCTCTCTTAACTCGCGAGGCATCTGTCTTCCAACTCTATACATCGCTTCAATAACTTCGTCAGCATTGATGATATTGTTTACGCCGGCTAATGCGATATCCGCTGCTGCTAAAGCATTTGCCGTTCCAATGGCGTTTCTCTTTACACAAGGAATTTCTACCAAACCAGCGACCGGATCACACACTAAACCGAGTAAATTTTGTAATGCGGTTGAGAAAGCTTCAGAAGATTGTTGTGGTGTTCCTCCGGCAGCTTCTACCGCTGCTGCAGCCGCCATTGCTGAGGCACTGCCCACTTCAGCTTGACATCCTCCGTACGCTCCTGAAATACAAGCGTTGTTTGCGACTATCGTTCCAAATAACGCTGAAGTGAATAGAAAATGAATCATATCTTCATGACTTAACTGCAACGTATCTTTAATACTAAATAAGACTCCCGGGATTGTCCCACTCGCACCTGCTGTTGGAGTTGCACAAATAGCCCCTAATGCAGCATTTACTTCATTAACACCGATAGCACTTTGAATCCCTAACACCATCAAATCGCCAGAAAGTGTTTTCCTATTTTCTCGATAATTTTTAATCTTAACAGCATCACCTCCGGTTAAACCGGTTGGAGAAAATACCCCGTCGCCCTCGATACTTTTATTTATGGCATTTTCCATAGTCGCTAAATTTCGTTCCATTTTACTCCAAACTTCTTCATAAGAAGTTTTAGTTTGTTTGATTTCCTGTTCCATTGCTAATTCATAAATTGGCTTTTGGCTTTTATTAGCTGTATCCACAATTTCTTTTATGGTCATATACATTTTTTTCACTCCTTAATGGAACTAAAGAATAATAAGGTTAGCTATATTACTTAAATTTCCCAATTCCTTCTGCGCATTACCAGGCAATAGAGAATCCAAAGCGAATGCATATAAATATTTCTTGTTATCTTCTAAACTATGAAAGTTGTTAATTTCCACATCATATTGTTTAAAGATCCTTCGTAAGACAAATTCAAAGTCAGCTCTTTCAGAAATCGCAATAATAACTGGCAATGGCCCCTGCAGATCTAAGCTAAATCCGTCAATTTCAACATGTTTGACTTCAATCAATCCACCACCGACCGAAATACCCATCGTTCTAATACTTCGACTTTCATCCTCTAAATGTACATCTGCCGTATTTGGATGACCAGCAGGACTATCACCCGCTTTTTCAATAAAGGTAATGTCAATTCCTTTAGATTCTGCTATTTTAATAGCATCTGGCACTTTGCTGTCATCGGCAGCAAATCCCAATATCCCAGCAATAATTGCAAAATCAGTTCCGTGACCTTTATGGGTTTCAGCAAATGATTCATAATACTTTACCACAACTTTTTTTGGAAGACCTTGAAATAATTTATTGGCAACTGTTCCAATAGCCAAGGCACCTGCAGTATGTGAACTTGAAGGACCTATCATTATTGGCCCAATCACATCAAAACAACTTTTGTATTTAACAATCTTTTTTTCTTTAATAGATGCTACATTCATATAAACACCCCCATAATTTGTTATTTTTAATTGCAGTTGAATCTAAGTTATTAAAATGACTGATTCAAAACAAGACCTCATTGAATACGTTTTCATTCTCGTGTCAAATACACTTCCTTTTAATCACATACCTTTCTTAGAGTAATCATGTCAGTATGTCCAATTTTAAAAGATTACTTGCAATGTCATTAGAATTTTTGCAAAAAACTAGGTTTGATACTTTCTCTAAAGGTAATAAATTCTCTCTCGACGCCCTCATTATAGCTTGTATATTTATGAGCTCAATATTTTTTTATTTTTAGAAAGATTGAATAAACAGAATCTTGAATGAGTAATAGACTACACTTAGCATGTAGCAATTGTGTCCTTTGTTTGAAGCTGTATTAGTTACTAGAAAAGCAAAAATAACACAGAGTTCCTTTCATTAACACATTGATTATATTGGAAAGTCATTATAATGATACTTATATTGTCCTTTGTTAAAACATCTAATTTTGGAAATGAAAGCTGTTGCAATAAATAATAAATGTAGATGACAATGAATCCATTAATGAAACATAAAACCATTTATTGATATTAATAATTAATTTTGTATTAATATACATTTTCAGAAAAAAGAAACTTCTTTTTATACTCTTAACTTGAAGTACTACTTTGACAATATTCACTAATTTACACCATCGATATCTACAGTTATGGAAACCCTAATTAGATTTAAAAAGAGAGAAGAACATTTGTGAGCTCTTCTCTCTTTTTTATTTACTTAAGATTACTATTCAAATTGCTTATTGCAATTACTTTAGCCTGACTTTTATATTATAAATCTAATTTCCATACTACTTCACAAGCTGATAAAAGGAAAAAAGTATCGATTCCGTCAAAATTAAATTATAAAAGAGCTTTGTTTTCCTGTAACAAATTATTTATCCTGCTATTCATTGGCAATACACTTCCACACTTAATAAATGTTCACTTTATATCCGTTTGCAATATTTGCACATACCACGCCTCCGATAATAATAAGTATTTGTAGCGCCAAACAGAGCTAATCCCCAAATTGGCCATAATAGCTCTGGACCTTCCAATGCCCATCCCCTATGATCTAGCCCCCCTTTATTAATAAACCCCTCGGATGTACATCAAACCAGCTGAAGTAACCATTATGGAAACAAGTGAAGCACACAAAAAACAACTCCAAAATCCACTTTTATTGTATATTTTGGAGTTACTTGACGTTTACCTTACAAACACAAGTAGAACAGTTCAAATCAATTGAACTGTTCTACTAAGGTTATTTCATTTTTTTAACCTAATTCCATTTTGACAAATTAAATTGCAGCTTCAACAGCCACTGCTATCACAAAAACTAAATCACTATATATTTTATGTTTAACTAGTTTTATTGATTATAAGAATATTCATTTTGGTTTTGCAACACCCTCAACGTGAATACATGTACTTTTTCATACGGATATTACTTACCTCTGTAGGTTCATAATCTCTGTATGCCTAAGTAAGTGTTTTAAAGCAGTTACATCAAAACATTAATTTTAATGTTTAATGATTTTTGATATCTCCTGATATTCCCATGTTTTTGAGCTACCCGACTGGATTTTTTTTGCTAATTCATTAGCATAGTTTGTTGTTGCCGGCGCAAATTTATTACGATCCCACTGATGATTTCTAGCGATTTGTTCATCAGACAGATTATAATATGAATAAGTTACTCGTCCTTGCACATCTGGAATTGGATCATCAAAAGTTGTATCAAGATGGTACCATTTCCCTTCAATTTTCACTTGATTCCAAGCATGTGGTTGTCCATTTCCAGTTCCGGTTACAATATGAGTTTCTATTCCAGCCTCTTTTAACAATTGATACGTTAATAATGCATACCCTTGACAAACAGCAGAGCGGTTTGCTAAAGCTTCATATGCTGTATAAGCTTGGAAAGAAGTATCATAAGAAACATGCTTTACGACATAATCATGGATTACTTTTACTTTTTCGTGTTCATCCATACCAGCTTTGATAATGGAATTAATAATTGATTTCGCTTGCGCCTTTACATAGTCCGTTTGTCCTTTGGATTCACGATATGTAATCTTTACTGTAAACGTGTAATTTCCTGGAATACCACGAACGGAATATTGCGTATGCGAAATATTATGATTCAAATATTCGTTAGATTCGACTGCCTTGTCATATTCTTTAACAAGTGTATTTAGAACCTCATTAATATTAGAGTTTTGGGATTTATATGTCATCGTTATATTTTCTTTTTGATTATTAATATGAGTTTTTATTTCATTTTGAAATGCGTCTAATAGTTTCCCGTCAGGTCGTGAATTATTATTTGCAGATGTAGTATTTGGATTCCAAACACCATTACTTTCAAGGTAGTACTGTTTACCATTATCTTGGATCCAGCCTGTTTGCATCGCCCCACTTCCATTGAAGTAGTACCATGCTCCATTTACCTGCTGCCAATTTGTTTGCATCGCTCCGCTTCCATTGAAGTAATACCATACTCCGTTTACCTGCTGCCAATTTGTTTGCATCGCTCCGCTTCCGTTGAAGTAATACCATACTCCGTTTACCTGCTGCCAACCTGTTTGCATCGCTCCGCTTCCGTTGAAGTAATACCATACTCCGTTTACCTGCTGCCAACCTGTTTGCATCGCTCCACTTCCGTTGAAGTAATACCATACTCCGTTTACCTGCTGCCAACCTGTTTGCATCGCTCCGCTTCCGTTGAAGTAATACCATGCTCCGTTTACCTGTTGCCAACCTGTTTGCATCGCTCCGCTTCCGTTAAAGTAATACCATGCTCCGTTTACCTGCTGCCAACCTGTTTGCTTCACACCGTTTACATTATAGTAATTCCATACTGATCCAGTTTGTTTCCAACCTGTATCAGCACTTGTATAAGTAGCTACTGTTGATCCCATCACTGTGAGACCGACTGCCATAGCTAAAACTTTTATATTCTGTTTCATAAATCTAATATTCCCCTTCTCTCGAGCTATTTATCTATCAAACATTAACAATGAGGGCGTTGCAAAACTAAAATAAATACTCAATATTATAAAGTGACACTTTCATTAGTAGATATTACTCTCCTCACTGATTGTTAGTTGATTCAATCGGGATTTTACGAGCAGTTAATGTGGGATAAATTAGACCAACTAGCCAAAAGATGACGATGCAACTCTTTGTCTTTCCGCTTATGAAACACATAATACATAGCCTCTTTGTTATAAGAGTTATCTTAGTCAATATTAGCGATTAAAGCAAGATTTTGCATTTATTTATCTATATAAACATATTAAACATATGGCACGTGAAATTTTTTTAACGGCGCATTATGGGGAAATTCAGGTCAAATGTTATGTTAATTATACGGAATTCAGATTTATTAACCATTTTGTTGTCACTTCTGTATACTGAGTACCTGTTATAATAAGAGGTTCTTTACATTCGGGACGTTTGCTTTTTGCAATATTGACTTGATGATCTATGTCTTTCAAACAGCTTTTAATATTTAGGATTTTTTGAGAATCATATTGTTAGCGATAATAGAATGTATGTAATTACGAACATTTATGTGTTGAAACAAAAATGAACGAATATTCAAAAATTAGCTTTCATATTTATAATAAATAAAGAGCACTTTTTAATGTTTTAAAAGTACTTTTAATTTGATGTTGATGTGACGTAACCTTAAGTATTTAGAAATTAAAAAAAGTCCCTTAATAATGTTAAAGGGACCTTACTCACACAAATAATCTGTAAATCAATTCATTTTTGATATACAGATCATTTGTATGATAATTTTTATAAATAATTGCTAAATAGTGAATTTACATAAATGCTTTTAGAAGTTCTTGAACTAATGGGATTGCTCCACCTATAAATTTTAAAACTGCCATTGCGATTTCCATATTATTCTCTCCTCTTTTTTCGTATTAAGATGTGGTTAATCTTTATACTCTCATTATAGTAAGCGCTTACAATTATAACAATACATTTCTGTATGCAATATTGCATATTTATACGTTTAGACAAAATTAGACCTCTATTAGTCATTCTTTAATGGTACCATAACGAGGTGAGAGTCTTTAAGGGTTCTCCTTAATAGGAGGAAATATGGAAAGAGTGCAAGAGATTGACAGTAATCTAAAATTTAAGGGTTGGGTTAAACAGGTATTAGCTGTAGGAGGAATGTTAGGGTTCTGCTACTTAGTCCTATATGTTTTCTGTTTCTTAGTTACTATGTAAATATTATACAACTAAACTAGTAGAGTCTTGCCTAGAGAGGTAAGGCTCTTTTGTTTTGTATGAGATGAGCAAACTACATACAATACCTCTCAGGTTTGTCAGATTACTCTGTATGGCGCCTTTTTTCTCTATGTTCTAGGAACATTAACTCCTATCATTGAAAGGTAAATAAACTTCTATTTAAAATTTTTTTATCTTTGAAAAGGACTTACATCTTATTAATAGATTTGAATCATTTTTGCATATTATATTTATATTACCATATAAATATAATATATTAAAAATAATTTAAATGCAAGAATACTAGTAAGGGTACCGCAAGTATTTTTCAAAATAACGTAAGCTATGCGGAAAAATAAAATAAGCTGCCCATATGGACAGCTCATTTACATAATTATCGTTATCGGAATTTAACCCTCTAATATTCATTCTAGAAAGTATCCTAGCCAAAAACGGATGTTTAGTCGCTTTGTTTGAATTATGATTTTAGTAAGGAGTTTTGCTTTATCGCATACAGACAAAGCATTATCTTTATTTTCAATCGGATTTTCCCTGTCTTTTGATAAATCATATAGGTAGTTTAATGTCTTAATAAATCCTTTTAATGAAGATGCTATTATCCTTGGATTCCATTCACCTTCGCCATGTTCCGCAGTATATATTGGTAAATATCTTCTACTCATATCTACAAAGATAGGGTTTCCATATTCCTCCTCGTGCCCTATGACAAACCAAGACTGTCTCCAATCTCCTTTATTATCTATGCTATACCCCAATTGTTCCTTTTCTAATGCACTATTACTATAAATTATTAATCCACTATATCCAATAGATAGTTCTTTTTCTTTAAATGTGTCTAATAAATTATATAATTCGTTAATTTGTAATTTCATCAGTAGCGAGTACAAGGAAGAATCCTAACCTCGCAAGGGAACCTCCTGTTTTGTTCCGAAATGCTGACGGTATAACATATATATATAAAGACACCCTAAGGTACCTTCCTTCGACTTAAACCATCTTAATTTTAATAATATGTATTGAACTCACACCAAATATTATTGTATCAAGCTGGTGTATAGCGATTATTGGTAAACCGTTTTGAAAATTTGCGTTTTGTTGTTACTATCCCATGCCCATCAAGCTAATATTTTGAAGTATCCCCAAAACGAAAATTTTCTTCGTTTTGGGGAACTACCAATTTCTTAAGTTGATGGGCATGTATGGTGACCCCTATTAGAGAAATTTACTAGGTTATGGCTTTGACTCGGTTTTTCTAAAGAATACATCAGGATTATTCTGTCCGTTCAAAATATTTCGATTGTCACCCCAAGCATGGAGCAATGAATGGCCTGGACCTGTAATAACTTGATTGTATTCACCCATATAACAAGAAAATACTCTTGGATCAAAATTCACGAAAACCCCGCCGCTTGGTATATGATTATTAGGCACTTGAGAAAATGCAGTGCTAACCATACTTTCTTTACCTACTTTACCAACACCCTTATGAAAAGAGAAAGTTTTCATAAACACACCAAACGTTCCATTACCTATGCCGCCAACATTATTAGGATCATTAAAGCGGTTATATTGAACATGAGCTCCCTCTTTATTGACAGCTACTGATGGAAAGAATGAATGGGGCAAATTATTGGAGATATTCACTTGAGTCCAGTTATTTCCTCCGTTTTGACTATAGGCTAAAAAGACATCGATAAAGATTGTACCTCCAATATTTCTACGTTGATTCCATACTACATAAATCGTACCATCTGGTCCTATACCCGCTTGAGGGATCTCAAACATCCTAATCACCCGTTGCTGCTCTGTTAATATAACAGGACGGAGTTCATTGGCTGGTCCGCATGGTACAACATCCGTAGCCGCTGCTGCAAATAGGCCAGCAGAGACTTGTACATTTATTGGGAAGGTATTTCCTCCATCGATTGACTTAGCCATACGAATGGAACGGTTCGCAGTATTTAGCTGAGCAAATGTGCCTGGCAAACGACTTTCATAAAAAACATATATATTCCCCGCTTTATCCACTACCGGAAAGGCTCCAAACACTACATTAGCCCCAGCGACAATCGTTTGACTTGGAATAATAGGAGTTAATGTTACACCTGTTCCAAATTTTGAAAAACGAATTTTTGTACCTACATTAGGAGGGCCAAAGTCAGTCCATACAACATATAAAGCCTCATTTCCTGGATTATCAGCATCAGGACCTACTGTAATCCACGCTTTATCTTGATTTCCTGGATCACTAGCAGCTGGAGTCTGCCCTCGTCCAACAACTTGAGGAAGGTTCATAGTTATTGTTTTGTTTGGACTGATCGTTCCGGTTGAAACAGTGATTACACCTTCTTGCCTGCCTCCAATCAATTCATCCCCAATTTGTGAATAATAAAATACTCCATTTCTATCAACTGCTAAAGATGGATCACCAAAATTTTGACCTCCAGGATTGGCTGGTATTGACCCACCATCGGTCCAATTTTTACCTAAATCTTTTGAAAAGGAAAACCCTGAATAACTTGATGCCCCAGCTACCCCTGTGGCATTATTGGTATCATTAAATCCACACAAAATAAAATCTTTAAAACGCGCAAGGCTTGTCTCGCTTTGAGTTATATTTGGAAAACTAGCGATATCAACAGCAGGGTTATTCACTTGAACTTCTTTATCATTTGGTTTTGGTTTTGGCGGCATTTGATCACCCTTTCTATTATTTTTTTCAATATATAATATGAAAAAAACGAAAGAGTGCTTAGACTATTTAATAGATTTAAGTTTTTTTTGGAAGAGTCATTTAATCAATTAATTAGTCTTTAAACAAACCGAAAAAACCTTGCTGCTTTTGTTTCTGTACATCTCTAATGTTTTCAAGCAGGAGTGTTGGTCATATAAACATTGGTACCACTAAGTCGTTTACTACGAGGAGAATATTTCATTCCTTTCTTTTTTTCTCGTACAACGTAATTAATGCTGTCAACATACCAAAAAGAGTCCTGATTGATAAGGACTCTTTTTTGAACTTTTACAAAAGTAAACTTTTAAACACCTAATTAAAATTCTATTATCTATTTTACCACTTGGACAGATACTGGCTTCCAACCCTGATTCTCTACCCAATCAATATCAACCTTATATTTTTTATTACTTTGTTTATCTCGTATATTACCGTAAGCTTTATTATTACCATTATTCCCAATAAAATCGAAAATCAATTGGCTCTCTGGAACATCAACAGCATAAGAAATTGCTTCTTTCATCTCACTCCAATCTACTGTTCCTTCTTTAAATTTCATTTCAGGTTTTGTTCCTTGCTTTGTACCAATTGGCTTCCAAGAAGGATTAGTTTGAGAACCCTTTTCTTGAGATACCGATTTTTCTGCTTTTTGTTTCTCTTCTAACAGTGCTGCTTCTTTCTCTTCATTTTTCTTCTCTTCTAACAGTGCTGCTTCTCTCTCTTCACGTTTCTTCTCTTCTAACAGTGCCGCTTCTCTCTCCTCACGTTCCTTCTCTTCTAACTGCGCTGCTTCTTTCTCTTCACGTTTCTTCTCTTCTAACTGCGTTGCTTCTTTCTCTTTACGTTTCTTCTCTTCTATCTTTGTTGCTTTCTTTTCTTGAGCAATTGCTTTCTTTGATGTATCAGAAGGGGAAAACAACTGGTATGTCACTACACCAACTGTCACTAATACCAAAGTAAATGCAATATTAAAAATCACCTTTTTACGACGATTTTGTTGTTTTTCTTGAAACCTGCTTACTTGTCCCATTTTTTAAACCTCCGAGTTTATTTTCTCTTCTAATCTTTATGCATTTCTTATAATTCTTAATATTTTTATTAAACGATGGAAATGAATTACAATTCCCATACAAGATTTCATATCATAATAAAATTTGTGTTTTTTCAAGCATCTGACATATGTTATTCAAAAATATTTTAATACATTAAAAATTGATAAGCATCTGTTCGTAAGAAACCTTCAATTTTATTCAAAGGTGATTCCAATTACGTCCACATTAGATCTCCTGTAGAAATCTTTTTAACAATTAAGCCTCTTCTTCCCTTATTTATAATTTTCAAATTAAACTGCCCTCTATGGTACAATAAAGATGTGTTGTTTTCTACTGGGGTATGTCGTAAAATCAAAAGGGATTTTATCTCTTTTACCTTTCTCTCAGAGTAACTTTCACCACTAGGAAACTCTATTATTCCTAATGTAATCTTTAATTCGCTTTCATCAAAAATCCAATCCTTATTAAGTTCCCTTATCTTTTGTATAAAGCTTCTTTTGGTTTTTCCTATATAGATTAATGTTTCATTCTTAGCATATACTCTAGAGATTGCAAATATTCCCTTCTTAAAAGCTTCTTCTCTATTATAAAAATCATTTAAACTATACAATCCATACCACTTAATATGTACTGTTTCTATTAACCTCACCTCATTTTTAGATAATATTATAATTTCTGAATGTTCAAATTATTATGGATACATAGCCTTGATTACTTGAATTATAAATAGTGCTTTTCAATAATACATTTTATTATTACTAATTTCAATAATGAATATGTATATATCATCATGAATTTCCTATCATTTGTTTCGTCAAGTAGGGGTAGCGTCAGGAAAATGCGCATTTACAACGTTAAGGAAATCCCCATATTAAAAAGCCCCATTTATCAACATTTATATTGAGGAATTAGGTTCTTTTCATTATTCCGTTAAAGCGCTCCTTTAATTGAATAACCAAAATCTCACCTCACTCATAATATCACTTAATTCTTATTAAACTAACGCACCTCGTTAGTTTAAATGTAATTCTTCACAAATTCTTAGCAGGTTTAGTTAAAAATCTTTTTTATATAAACAAAAGAACTGAGCGAAAAATAACGCTCAGTTCTTTTACAAACATCCCATTTCATAAATGTGCGATCATATTATTTTCGTACAGCTTCAAATGTAATGAGTTGGCTATCTGTTGATGGTTGCTTTTTGAAAGTATAATCGGCAGAACAAGTAATATCAGTTTTACATGAATCATTGAATCAGTAGCTTTACATAGAGATTTTTTAGATTCCACTGATGATCCTTGCAGTTATCACACTAAAACAGTTTCTTCAGTATATTCTATAAAATTTTAAATACAACAATTCCTTATGAAGCATCATCTACTAAGATAACCATCATTTTTTGAGAATTATATTGAACTTACCTTTTTAAATTGTGCAGATAATTTGCAGATATATATTAGCATAAGTACTCTCCATTCGAACATATGATGAAGTGAATGATAGGACAGGGAGGTATCATGATGTTTGCTTATACGTTAACTGCCTTAACACTTTGTTGTATCTCAATTATTATTACATCATATATTTTTAAACGTAAGGGTACCCTAATGGAGTATATGGTATTTATTATGTCTTTTAGTATGAGTATCGGTTTAAGTATAGGTTTTTATTTAGGTATTCTCTTTAAAGGGGAATTACTATATTCTACTTTGCTTGCTATTTTGATTAGTGGTTGTATCGGTCTTTTAGTCGGTCTACGTTTTCACCTATATACTGCCTTAGAAGGAATGTTCTCTGGATTAATGGCAAGTATGATGGGAGCAATGATTACAGAAATGCTAAATGCGCAACAAGCTCATAGTATACTATTCATTAGCCTTTTACTTTCTATAACGATAACTATGTCATGTATAATTCAGCTTTTATCAGAAACCTTTACTACTTATATCCATCGTCGGTTTCTATTATTACTCTCCATTGGCGTAGTAATTATCCTGACTGTATTCATAACGTTCCCAGAGCATGTCCCGCCAACCTCTTCCACAGAAGAACAACATAAACATTAGCAGCTATAATCGATTCCCTCTAATATTTCATTATATTAGAGGGGATCGATTTCATTAATTTTATTTCTTAACAGATGAAGATTAAAAACACTTTGAATCGCTAGTCCAAAATTTCTACATCTATATAATTGATAACACATTAATTTCATAGATATTCAATTCTCTTTGCTTGAGAAGGTATACCATTCCATCTTGAAATAATAAATTTTAACTTAACCAATATATGTTTTTGGATCCATAGCATTGCTCTTCTGTGCATTCCATTCACCTTTATGGATTTCAAAATGTAAGTGCTGTCCTTCAGATTGTCCTGTATTCCCCATTATGCCAAGTTGTTGTCCTCGCTTCACTTTTTGACCAGCAGAAACAGAACGACTCTTTAAATGAGCATATACAGTCGTATATGTTTGTCCGTTAATATTGTGAGAAATAAACACAACATTACCATAGCTTGTAGAATAATAAGAGCGAGTGACTACACCTTCTGCGGCGGCAACAACCGGCACTATTCCTGAAGCAGCAATATCTAATCCGTGATGCATTTGCCCACCACGTTTCTCAAATCCAGAAGTATATCTTCCTACAGCTGGTTGAATAAATTCATTTGTTGTATTTATCTCTTGGGATTGTCGCTGCTCCTCTGCATCAGTCTCACTTGTTTTTGATAGGAATTTACTTGATACATAACCGTTTTTACCGTTGTAATTAATTTTTTTCCATCCATTTTGTTCAAATAGAACTTGTACTTTTATTCCTTTTAATAAAGCACCGATTACACCATGATTTGTACCAGCACCGCTTCTTACATTTAACACGCTTACGTTAACATAGTAGTCATCAACTGTTGCTCCAGTAGATGGATTACTTGTTTCAGGTTTTGGTGGTGTACCTCTTTTAACAAATTTTACATATTCACTGCTTACATAACCAGTTCTTCCATTATGATTAATTTTCAACCAGCCATTTTCAACGCCAGTTACTTGCAATGTTCGTCCGTTTAATACACCACCAATTACACTATGGTATGTAGCAGGACCTGTACGCACACGTAAAGATGTAGCGTCTACAATGTATATACCGTCAGCCTGAACCGTAACATTATTTTGTTGTTCATTTGCATTAGAGCCACTCTTTGAAATGTAATCTTTACTAATATAGGCGTCTTGTCCTTTATAGTTAATTTTGAACCAATTTTGTACTTCACCAGTCACTCGAACTACTTGTCCTTTATACATAGAGCCTAAAATCGTATGGGAAGTACTTGGACCTGTACGAACGCGGAGGGAGGATACGTTAACTTTGTAATCCCCACTCGCTACTTGAAATTTCCCATTGTTATTGTCGCTTCCATTTGAGCCACTGTCTTTCACAAATTGACTGCTTACATAACCCACTTTTCCATTATGGTTAATTTTCAACCAGCCGTTATCTTCTCCAATAACTTGTAAAACTTTCTCTTCATACACGCGCCCCATTATTGCACTAGATGTATTTGGCTGTGTGCGAACACGTAATACATTAGCAGTTACAATTTTACTACGACTCTTACCTATATTCGTCTTTGCTAGTACGCCATTTTTCGAAATAAATTCACTACTGACGTAGCCAATTTTTCCGTTATGATTGACTTTCAACCAACTGTTTTCTTCTCCAATAACTTGTAAAACTTCCCCTTCATACACGCGTCCCATAATTGCACTAGACGTATTTGGCTGTGTGCGGACACGTAGAACATTCGTATTTACTGTTACTTGATTTTCATATTTTACTACATCAATAGTTTGCTCATGCTTCGTGTCTTTTTGTATAACAGTATTTTTCGCTTGAGCAGTACTAATAAATACACTTCCTGTAACAGAAGCTACTGCTACACTAGCTAAAATTTTTTTCATAAGTATAAAACACCTTCCTACAAACATATTCAAGTATCATTATGTTTTTATGTTAACTTCCATTTCTTTTCATTCTAACTATTCAGGAAAAGTATCCTTTTATTATCCACCATCTATACCTAGTAATAAAAGAAACTTAAATCCATTACACTTTGAAAATTCTCTCATTGCTTCAATCTAACACTACACAATGTAGTTTTAATTTCCAAAAAAAATAGCTACTAATAATCACCTATAATTAATACTACAAAAATAAAAAAATCATAATTTAGGCCTTCTTCATTTAACTTATACTTTTGCTTAAATATACCTGCTCCCCTTTCACACTACGAATTGTAGTATAAAATAAAAGAAAGGTCAAATATAAGTATTTAGCCTTTTGTAACTACAATACATTACATTTATCCATTTCTAATCTAATCATAAATAATTATGTTTTTTAATCTCTAAATAACCAAAAAACATTTTCACCTTGTAAACTCTTCCTACAGGATAGCTCTCTTATTGTCTAAACTTTTATAAAAATAATATTCCCAATTCACAACATGACATATAAAAGCAGCAATCTACTAAGATAACTGCTTTACATTATGATAAACTACATGAATTTCACATTATTCCGGCTTATTAGGAATATTAGGGTTTGGAACATAATCAGATGTGTAATCTGTATATTTTACTTCCGTTACCATCCCTGCTGAAGCATGGTGTAGATCGTGACAGTGGAACATCCACTCACCCGGATTGTCTGCTACAAAGGCTACTTCATATTCTTCTCCTAGTTTCAGATTTAATGTGTCTTTAACAATTGGAGAACCTTCAATCGGTTTTCCATCTTTAC
Organism: Bacillus sp. EKM202B; assembly: GCF_011066025.1. Lineage (NCBI taxonomy): Bacteria > Bacillati > Bacillota > Bacilli > Caryophanales > Bacillaceae > Bacillus > Bacillus sp. EKM202B. The sequence continues at coordinate 24,836 of NZ_JAAMNK010000017.1, forward strand.
TTAATACTTGGAAGAAATGACCGTGCAAATGCATCGGGTGATCGTCTCTTTTAGAGCGATTTACTAATTTCACTTTTACTAAGTCACCCTTTTTCACTAGAATTGGATCAATATCTGGAAATACTTTTCCGTTAATTGTATAAACCATTTCATTTCCATTCATTTTCGTATTCAAGTCCATATTATATGTGGCAGTATACTGCTGCTCTAGTGTGAAATTACCTAATTTTTTCTCACCATATTTCGTCATATCTAATTTCGGTAGTTTTTCTTTTTCATTTGCTCTGTCTTTCATCTCTTTACTACCTTCATATTCAATAATGGTTTTCATTCCTTTTGCACTTTTATTTGCTGAATGGTCTTCAACATACCATTTCCCAGGATTGTTAGCAGTAAATTCAACATCATAACGTTCACCCGGTGCGATTGAAATTACCTTATCCTTTATAGCTTTTGGATCGTTTATTGGTTGACCATCTGTCGCAACTACTTTTATATCATGACCGTGAACGTGTATATCATGTGATAGATAACCAGCATCAACGAGTCGAAGACGAACTTTATCACCCTTTTTCACTTTTAACGGCTCTACTAAATCACCGCTTTTACCATTGATTGTGAATAAGTTATACATACCCATATCATGACCTTCCATCTTCATATTTCCATGGTCCATTCCTGCCAGATTACCAGAGTCTTTTTTATCACTACCCATGTTCATACCTGAATGATCCATGCCTTTCATATCATCATTCTTTTTTGCATTTTCATTATCCTTAGATTTATTACCTTTTTGCGCTTTTGTCATTTCTTTTAACTGCTTATTAATTTCTTCTTTATCTGTTATCCATTCATCTAACATTAACGTGTAATCTTTATCATACTTTTCATTTGTATCCTCTACAATAAGAGCACCATATAAGCCTCTATCTAGTTGATTTACAGAATCTTGATGTGAATGATACCAATACGTTCCTGGTACGTTCGCTTCAAATTCATAGGTGAAACTTTTTCCTGATTCAACCGCATCTTGTGTCACGCCTGGAATTCCATCCATGTTATTTGGGACAGGATACCCATGCCAATGAATAGATACTGGTGCAGGTAATTCATTTTTTAATGTCACTTTAACCTTTTCACCTTTTTTCACCCTAATTTCCGGACTCGGGGATGAACCATTAAATGTCCAGACTGGAACAATAACACCGCTACTTAGCTTTTGTTTTTCTTCTTTCGCTACTAAAGTAACTTCTGGCCCTTTTACAACTTTCAATGGCTTTGTAGCCGTTTCAGTCTGTGTTGTTTTTTTATCATTCATATTTTTATGATCATTTGTTTTATTTGTGGTCGCAGAACATGCAGCAATTAAAGATATTACGGAGACTGTAACTGCTGTTAATACAAATCCCTTCATAGAAAATCCCTCCTTTTTCTTTTTCAAGATTATTATAGAAGATAATTTTCAAGAAAATATGGAGATATAAAATGAGCAAAATAAAAAGGCACCCAAAATTGAGCGCCTCTTCTAACTATTATTTTGTAACAACTTCATCTTCTTTTACATTTACATTATTGTTACTCATAAACCCTTCAATCTCTTCAACTGTTCTAATGATATCTTTTGACAAATTTTCATAGCCATCTTTTGTTACAAGGATATCATCTTCAATACGAATACCAATTGATTCTTCTTCAATATATAGACCTGGTTCAATCGTAATAACCATACCTTCTTCTAATACTCTTTCTTTGTATGTTCCAACATCGTGAGTATCTAAACCAAGAAAGTGACTGACACCATGATAATAATATTTAGATAGTTCCTCATCTTCTTGAATTAAACCAATAGCTTTACACTCTTCTGCTAGTACCTTTTTTGTATGCTCATTTAATGCAGCAAAATTTAAGCCTGGCTTAATAATCTCTGTTGTTTCTTTCAATGCTTTTAATACAATATTATAGATTTGTTTTTGGCGACTAGAGAATGTTCCATTTGCCGGGAAAGTATAACTAATATCAGCGTTATAATAGTCTTTTTGAGCGCCTAAATCTAGCAGTACTAAATCACCATTTTGAATTTGTGCATCATTATCTTCATAATGAAGAACTGTTGCATTTTTCCCACTTGCCAAAATTGTATTGAACGCATGATGCTTAATCCCAGATGACTTCAGTGTGAAATCAAACTGAGCTTCTAATTCATATTCCATCATGTCTGCTTTTGCATGCTTTAACACATTGTAAATACCGTCTTTCGTTACAGCAATTGCTTCTTTAATGATTTCAATTTCTTCCTCTGTTTTAAACACTCGTAATTCACAAATTTCCGGGTATACATTACCAATTGTTATGTGTGGGTACTGTTCTCTTACATGTTTAGCAAACGCTAACGTTTTCGTCTCAGTACCCTTCCACTCACGACGCTCTAAATCTAAATACACATGTTGCGCATTTTCTGCGAAAAGTGTATGTGCCATTGTCTTCTCAAAGCTTTCTATATATACAACTTTTTGTATGCCTGAAATTCGTTCTGCATCTTCTTTAGAAACTGTTTTACCGACCCATTTTTCCATTACTGGATCTGATTTTTCAATGAAAAGAGTTTCTTCCACACTATTTCCAAACTTTTTCAACATGAAAATAACATTGGGCTCATCGATTCCCGTTAAATAGTAAAAATTTCGATTCGGCACAAATTTATAATGGGCATCTGCTGACATATGAGGTGCTTGTCCAGCAAATAAAATCGTAATCGATTCATCATGTAATGTTTTCGCTAATCGTTCTCTATTTTGAGCAAAAAATGTTGATTTCATAATAATCCCCCTAGCGTTCTATGTATAATTTTGAAACTGATTATCCAATATAATTCATTCTATTATTGTTATAATTTTTCGTCAATTAATAATGTTTATATAGAAGATAAACTTTCATTACTAGGCATCTAATCACTCCACAATTTCTTGACATTTATTCCATATACTTAATATCTCATATATATAAGAAAGGAGCCTACAAACGTGAAACATTACGTAGGACTAGCCATTACTTCATTATTTATCATTACAGGATGCTCTAATAACGTAGAAACACCACCAGTAAAAAAAGAAACAGTTCAATCTCAGCCCCAAAATAAAGATAACGCAAATACGATTCCGCAAAACTTCTATAAAGAAATTACATCTGGAAAAATAGCGCACATTCACGGAATTGGCTATGCAGGAAATATGCCTGGTATTTCTATCGCAACTCATAGTGGTATAAAAGTTTATCAAAATGGAAAATGGTTTGAAACTGCTACACAGTTACACGATTATATGGGCTTTCAGGCAACTAAAAATGGATTTTTTGCTAGTGGGCACCCAGAACCAGGTGCAAATTTAAAAAATCCTTTAGGATTAATGAAAAGTTCTGATGGCGGCAATAACCTTGAAAAGCTAGCATTCTATGGAGAATCTGATTTTCATAACCTTGCTGTCGGATATAATACAGAAACGATTTATTTATATAACGAGCGTCCAAATTCTAAATTACAACAAGGTTTTTATTTCAGTACAAACAACGGACAAGAATGGAAAAATAGTAAGTTAAAAGGCCTTTCAAGTACAATCCATACATTTTCAGTACATCCGGATCAAGCGAGTGTAGTCGCAGTAAGTGCTAAAGATGGTGTTTATTTATCTACAGATTACGGGAATACATTTGAACTATTCTCTACATCACTTGAATCGACAGCAGTTACATTAAGTAATGAAGATGTTTTTTACGCCCCTATCAATAAGCAAATGATAACGAAGAAATCAATTGCTACAAATGAAGAAACAAACTTACAGATTCCATCTTTAGATTCTAAAGATACAATTATGTATATATCACAAAACCCTCAAAATTCATCTGAAATAGTATTTGCTACAATGCAAGCAAATGTATTCCTTTCCACAGATGACGGTAAAACGTGGAAACAGATTACAAAAAATGGCTTATTACAATTTAATTAGAAAGGTGAATATAACGTGTTTTCAACAATTAGCGAGTGGAGTTATCAACTCATGTCTCCTTTAATGGATGTCACGAATGCTACGAAATCAATTCCTCTTTTATTTGCGTTTTTATTAGGCATAGTAGGTACCCTTGCTCCATGCCAATTAACAGGAAACATTAGCGCCATTACAATCTATGGCAATCAATCTTTACAAAAGGGACATATCTGGAAACATATATTGTTATTCATTTTAGGAAAAATAATAGCTTTTACGACGCTTGGACTATTAGTATGGGTGTTAGGAAAAGAAATTCAGCAAATATTAACTTTGTATTTCCCATGGTTACGTAAACTGATCGGACCTTTATTAATAATAATGGGGTTAATATTATCAGGTATTATAAAAGGTAGAAACTTCTTCTCTACCATCTTCCCTATCACATCTATACGAAAACAAAATGAAGTCAGCTCATTTTTGCTTGGGTTTTTCTTTTCGTTAGCTTTCTGCCCTACTATGTTTGTGCTATTTTTCGGAACATTAATACCACTCTCTTTAACATCTAATTACGGGTATTTATTTCCTACCTTTTTCTCTATAGGAACTGCTCTACCTGTCGTTGTATTACTGTCCATTATCTCCTACCTAGGCTTAAATGGAACACTACTTAAAAAGAGCCGAAAAATAGGGGGAAATATTCAGCGTATAGCTGGTGTACTTCTCGTTTTAATCGGACTTTATGATACCGCCCTATATTGGTAATACATACAAAAGGTAAGCTTCAGTGAAATGAGCTTACCTTTTGTATCATTTTATTCATTTTTCTTTTGTTGTAATTGTGTTAACAAATTCGTAACAAACGCGAGAAACAATGGATCTTTCTCTTTTTTAGGCGACCACTGCATAATTAGTTGCCGCGGGATTTCAATGTCTATCGGTTGCACGATAAAGTCATGAATAATTTGTTTATGAAGTCCTGATAACGGAACGATCGTTATACCGTTAACTTGTAAAGTAAGTGCTAATGCCGAGCTAATTGACTCTGACTCCATCACTTTATTCACTGTTATTTCGTTTTTCATTAAGTATGGTTCAAGTACTTCTTTACAACCAGAAAGTGGCATAATAAAAGGATAATTTTTCAATTCTTTACTAGTAAGATTAGGTGGAATATTCTTTGAAGAAACGATAACATAAGGATCTTCACCAATAACTTCATAGTGAAATCCTGGTATTAGATTTTCTTTTATAGAAATAGAAAAATCAGCACTTCCAGCAGACAGCCAATTTAAAACTTCTTGATAGCTTCCCTCTCTAACTGCAAGCACGTACTGACTTTGATCAATATTACCTAATTGGATACACTCTGCCAAACAATATACAGTAACGGAAGGATACGTAGCTAATACAATCTTATACAAACTTTTATTCTTCAAGTGTAAAGCTGTTTCTTCAAGATTTTCATACTCCATTAGAAGTCGTTCTACACAAACTAAAAATTCTTTTCCATTTTCAGTTAACATCGTTCCTTGTCTAGAGCGCTCAAATAAAGTTAAAGCATATCGTTTCTCTAGTTTGTTTATAATATGCGTTATTGCTGGCTGTGTCATATGTAATTCCTTAGCTGCTAAACTAATGCTGTTCAACCGAGCCACATATTTAAAAACTTTAAAATCAAAGACGTTCATTCTGTTCTCCTTATATAAAAGATATTTATATCATCTATAAATAACCTTCATTATATTTATCAAACTACTTCCTATACACTAAGTATACACTATCAATTTTACAAAAAAATAAAGCATATAAACATTAGAGGAGTGTTGATTAAATGAGTACTTACGTTTTAGTACATGGAGCATGGCAAGGTGAATGGGCATGGGAATTAGTAAAACCTCAACTAGAGGCTTTAGGTCACACTGTTATTACACTAGACTTACCTGGAAGCGGGAAAGATACAACTCCTTCACAAAATATAACGTTAGATTCCTATGTTGATGCAGTAACAGCTACTATAAATCAACAAACTGAAAAAGTTATTGTTGTTGGACATAGTATGGGTGGAATTGTGATCACTCAAACCGCTGAACTTATACCGAATAAAATCGATAAATTAGTATATCTTTGTGCATTCTTACCACAAAACGGAGAAAGCCTTGGCAGTAAATTAGATGGTGAAGCTGGTCCACAATTTTCAATAAATGAGAACGACATGACAGCTGAACTTATACCTAATCTAATTGAAAAAACATTTTTAAATGCTACCGAAAATGAAGAGATTAAAGAAGCATCTTCCAAAAAAATGTGTCCTCAGCCACTAGGACCATTTCAACAACAGCTAAAAATTTCTGAAGAAAACTTCGGAACTGTAGATCGCATTTATATTGAAACAACTCTAGATAGAGCGATTCCAATTGATTTTCAGCGCCGAATGAATACAGAAACTCCATGCTCGAAGATTATTACTTTAGAAGCTGATCATTCTCCCTTCTTTTCAAAAGCAACAGAACTTGTGAATTGTTTACATGCGTTAAGCTAAATTTCATTTAATGAAAATAGACACCCGCGGGTGTCTATTTATTATGCTAACTAAGGATTGTATGTTCTTCTCTACATTTGCATTCCCTTTTGCTTCATCTCCCACTTTTTATACAGTAATACTGCACCAAATAAGAATACCCCCGCAACAAATGAACCTACTGGTAACATCTTTATCATTTCATCTAGAAATACGAGCGGCAGTAATGGAAATGCATATGCTGCTGGAATACGTACACCAACTATTTTTAATAAAATAAGCATTAAAATCATATTTAATAAAGTGACTATAATCCATGAGTCGATTGCAAAGTACAATAAAGTTCCAACAGTTGCAGATGTAGTTAATACTACTATTTGTTTACATACCATTTTTTCATTGTACATCGGTTTTTGAAGTGATTCATACACAACAACTAATATTGGCGGAATAACCGCTAATTGTTCATGACCAGTGATCCAGCATATACTTATCCAAATGAAATTTAGTATTAGAAATACAGCCATATATTTATATTGGATGTTAACTTTTCTCTCAATACCGCTATTCAATTTAAAAACAAGGACACCAAGCATTAAAATAAATGTTAAAACGAAGACTGAGATAACAAATGACCATTCAGTCGCATTTGTCACTAAAGGTAATAAACCTGTCGCAATAGATGGTGCTAAATTTGATTGTATAATACGTAAAAACAGCATCATGAATATAAGTGTTACGCTTACTTTTGCTATATAAACTAAATCCATTTGATTCACGATAAAACCAATACCAGCTGTTATTGACGGTGCAATAAAGATTTTTTCTGGCTGCCTTAACCAACCTGGCTCACGATACGCCCATAAAGCAATTGCCATCGCTGCTATTTCCGGCAAAATGACTTCCGGATCATTTAATAACACACCCGCTGTAACCATAGCTAAAATAAAGAAAATAGCAATCGTATATGAGATGATTGTTTCTTTTTTTGAAATTACTGCATTCATTATTACATACTCCCTTTACTTACTACTCTCACAATGTAAAACAAAATTTAATATACCCTACTAAGGTATTGTATATTAATATCTTTTCCATTTCAAGTATTCGTAATTTTTCCATTTTTCATCACCCATTACACTTACAAAAAAAGGATTTTTATAGGCGTTGACAATCATTGAAAGATAGGTTAAAATAACTATACATTAGTAAGTAACTAATGTAATTAAATCTAACTTGAGGTGAAAACAAATGAAAAACATTTTATTCCGTATTAACGAATTATCAAAAAAAGAAAAAACATCTGGATTAACAGTTGATGAAAAACAAGAACAACAAATGTTACGTCAAAACTATACAAAAACATTTCGTGGAAGTTTAGATTCCATTTTATTAAACACAAAAATTGTCGATTCAAATGGTTTTAATGTTACACCAGTTGCATTACAAGATGCTCAAATTCGTTTGAAATTAAGCAAATGAAATTAAAGCTAAAGAAACAATTGTATAAAACATAAAAGAGCTGGACTTTTCATAATGAAATTCCAGCTCTTTTTCTACTTAATATTGTTGTTTTTGCAATGTAACATACGAGCGATACATCGCAATTCTCCACGACACAATCATCGCAAATGCGAGTAAGAAAAACATCCCGCTTAATTGCGCCAAATCAAGTGTTTGGCTTAAATATGATTTTAATGCGACTCGTACAGCTAATAAACCAATTAAAATAAATATAAATGCTTTTGACGGTTTCATATATATATGTTCGCCTCTTACTTCGAACTTAGTTGTTTTAATAAGAAATATAGAGAAAATAAGTCCTGCGATAATTGCCTCTACTATTTCTAACGATGTTAATCGGAATTCCGGTAAGAAGAACATCATGGCGCCAGTACTCATAAAAATTGGCGGCAAAATAATTTTCTTTTTCGTAACCGGCTTTTTCGCTGACTTAAAGCGAAGAAACATAACACCAACGGCCATACAAACTGCTACGATACTTGATAAAAGTGCTACACTCATACTCTCCACTCCTATCTATTTAATAGACTTTTTGAGTAAAATCATAAACCAAACGAAACCGATACTTATAATAACATGACCTAATCCAGCCATATGGCTTAAACCGTTAAAGTCAGTTCCATTTACTTGTAGAAGACCTCTACATACCATTGTTACGATAGTAATAATTAATCCTGTATTATATACAACAAACCAGGCATGAAAACTTTTTGTTTCTTGTATTTGAAATACTTTAACTAAAGCAACAGCGACTAAAAAGAATATGAATCCAAGCACTAGTACGTGTGTATGTACTAATTGCAACATAGTGGAACCTTTAATTCCTTGTGCTTTCGTATACTCTCGCGCAAATACTCCTGATAATAAACCAATAATTAAGTAAATGAATGCTGCATTATATAATTTCTTCATTCTATTCCTCCTGCTGTAAACTTTCCATATTCGCTGCAATCATTTTACGCAAAGTTTATGAACGGAATATGAACAAAATATTACATTCTATTTTTAAAGAACAAAAAAGCCATTCCACAATTATTAATTGCGGAATGGCTTTTCAACTTATTTTAAATCATCAATTGTGAAAGCACCAGGCAGTAACTGCTCAACAGTCACTTCTTTTTCGTCACCTTTTACATTCGTTAGTAAAACTCGCATTTTCGGATCACAAAATTCAGCAATCACTTGTCTACAAGCACCACATGGTGAAATAGGTCCGTCAGTTTCTCCTGTAATGACTAAGTAACTAAAGTCGCGCTCCCCTTCTGATACTGCTTTGAATATTGCTGTTCTTTCTGCACAGTTACATAAACCGTAAGAAGCATTTTCTATATTACAACCAGTATAGATTTTACCTTCTTTTGTAACTAATGCAGCACCAACCGGAAATTTTGAATACGGAATATACGCTTTCGATAACATCTTATTTGCTTCTTCAATATATTTTTTCTTATCCATATTATTTCCTCCTCAAAGTAAATGTAATGTTGATTAGTCAGTAATAACAGTATGAACTAATTTAGGAGCCACTGCTGTTTCAGCGATAGAAATATTTTCATAAATTTTTGCTTTTACATCTTCTACATTTTCACGATTTGCGTAGATCGTTACGAATGGCTCGCCTTCTTTTACTGCATCGCCAACTTTTTTACGTAACATTAAACCTACAGCTAAATCGATTTCATCTTCTTTCGTTGCACGGCCTGCACCAAGTAACATTGCAGCGATACCGATTTCATCTGCAACAATGTTTGAAATCACGCCTGAAGTTTTAGCAGGTACATCAATTATATACTTCGCTTGTGGCATTTTTTCTGGATTGTCTACAATTGAGCTATCTCCACCTTGATTGCTTAAGAACTCTTTAAATTTCTCAGTTGCTTTTCCGTTTTTCATAACTTCAATTAACATTTCACGAGCTTCTTCTAACGTATTTGCTTTTTTCGCAAGTACGACCATTTGACTTCCTAATACAAGTACTAATTCTGTTAAATCTTCTGGCCCTTCACCTTTTAACGTATCAATTGCTTCTTTCACTTCTAGGGCATTACCAATCGCAAAGCCAAGAGGTTGTGACATATCTGAAATAACAGCCATCGTTTGACGTCCTACATTATTTCCGATGCGTACCATTGCATGTGCTAATTCTTTTGCATCTTCTTCCGTTTTCATAAATGCACCTGCACCGGTTTTTACATCAAGTACGATTGCGTCAGCACCAGCTGCAATTTTTTTACTCATAATTGAACTTGCGATTAGAGGAATTGAATTTACTGTTCCTGTTACATCACGTAATGCATAAATCTTTTTATCAGCAGGTGTTAAGTTTCCTGTTTGTCCGATAACAGCTACTTTGTCACGGTTTACAATATCAATGAACTGCTCTTTCGTAATTTCAACGTGGAATCCTTCCACTGCTTCTAATTTGTCAATTGTTCCGCCCGTATGTCCTAAACCACGACCTGACATTTTTGCTACTGGTACATCTAAAGCAGCAACTAATGGTCCTAATACTAATGTAGTTGTATCACCAACACCGCCAGTTGAATGCTTATCTACTTTAATGCCTTCAATTGCTGATAAGTCGATCGTTTCTCCAGACTCCACCATTGCCATCGTTAAATCTGCACGTTCACGATCTGTCATATCTTTAAAGAAGATTGCCATTGCAAGTGCACTCACTTGATAATCAGGAATACTTCCGTCTGTATATCCATTAATAAAGAATTTGATTTCTTCAGTCGTTAATTCTTTGCCGTCACGTTTTTTTGCAATAATATCTACCATTCTCATTACAATCACCATTCCTTTTTATATGATATGAATCTATTAAAATAATAAGCCAACGATTGTTGCTGATAAGAAACTTACTAGCGTTGCACCGAAAAGTAATTTCAAACCAAATCTTGCGACTACATTCCCCTGCTTTTCATTTAAGCTCTTAACTGCCCCTGCAATAATTCCAATTGAAGAGAAGTTTGCAAATGAAACTAAGAATACAGATATAATCGCTGTCGTTCTGTCTGAGAAATTAAAGTTCCCTTGCGCTAAATCTGTCATAGCGACAAATTCATTCGATACAAGTTTTGTTGCCATAATATTACCGGCATTAACTGCTTCATGCCATGGAACACCCATAATAAATGCAAATGGTGCAAATACATAACCAAGAATTTCTTGGAATGAAATACCGATTACACCTTTAAATACTGCATTAATGAATGCGATAAGAGCAACGAAACCAACTAACATAGCTGCTACTGTAATCGCAACTTTAAATCCATCGATAATGTATTCCCCTAATACTTCAAAGAAAGTCTTCTTCTCTTCTTCTTGCACTTCTAACATATCTTCTTCTTCAGTAACTTCATACGGGTTAATGATAGAAGCAATGATAAAGCCACCGAATAAGTTAAGCACTAAAGCGGTTACAACATATTGCGGTTTTAATAACACCATGTATGATCCAACGATAGACATAGAAACTGTAGACATTGCAGATGCACATAATGTGTACATTCTTTTCTCTGGCAATAATCCTAGTTGTTTCTTAACTGAAATAAACACTTCAGACTGTCCTAAAATCGCAGAAGCTACCGCGTTATATGATTCTAGTTTACCCATTCCATTTACTTTACTTAATGCTAGACCGATAGATTTCACAATAATAGGTAATACTTTAATATGTTGCAAAATACCTATTAAAGCTGATATAAATACGATTGGCATTAATACACTTAAAAAGAATGAAAACTCTTTTTGATTTACTAATCCACCAAATACGAAATTCACACCATCAGCGGCATATTTTAATAATTCCCCAAAACCATCTGCTATTCCGCTAATTAATATATTCCCTACACTTGTATTTAATAGTAAAAACCCCAAAATGAATTGTAATATAACCATCGTTATGATTGGACGATATTTGACTTTCTTTCTATCATTACTAGCAAGCCAAGCGATACCTAAAATCAATACGAGGCCAAAAACACCGATTAAGTATTTCATAAGCCGTCTCCTCCCATTCGTATCCGCTTACATTCTTTTCAATTGTTAAAGCAATAGATACACTATACTTTGTGTATCTATCGCTTTTCACACTTTATTAATTAGTAGTTATCTGTAGCACCTTTTGCATCGTTTAATACGATTGCAACACTAGCGCTTGCTCCAACACGAGAAGCTCCAGCAGCTACCATTTTATCTGCATCTTCACGTGTACGAACTCCGCCAGATGCTTTTACACCAACGTTTGGTCCTACCGTTTTACGCATTAATGCGATATCTTCAGCAGTTGCTCCGCCAGTTGAGAATCCAGTTGAAGTTTTTACGAAATCAGCGCCAGCTTTTACTGATAATTCACAAGCACGAACTTTTTCTTCGTCTGTTAGAAGGCAAGTTTCAATGATTACTTTTACAAGAGCTTTTCCTTTTGCTGCTTGTACTACTTCATAAATATCTTTTTCAACGAACTCATTGTCGCCATCTTTTAAAGCACCTACGTTGATTACCATATCAACTTCAGTTGCACCTTTTGCGATAGCATCTTTTGTTTCGAATGCTTTTGTTTCAGTAGTGCTTGCTCCTAATGGGAAACCGATTACAGTACAAACGTCTACATCATGTCCAGCTAATTCTTCAGCAGCTAGCTTTACCCATGTAGGATTAATACAAACAGAAGCGAATTTATATTCCTTTGCTTCCTCGATTACTTTCATAACATCTTCTTTTGTAGAATTAGCTTTTAAAATTGTATGGTCAATTAACTTTGCAATATTCATTATTATCACTCCTCATATCTTTTAACAACTTCATTCTAACTCTTAGTTGAACAAATGTAAATACACTTTTGAAATTTTGTTCATTCTTTTTTAAAAGGAATTTTCTTGTAGTAAATAAAGCGCATTCTAACTAAGAAACAATTCACATTTAAAATCAAAACTTTTATATTAACAATGGTAGTATGTATCTCAATATCCATAATTATTTTTAAAAAGGCAATTTGTATTCAAAAAACACTCCCATAATTCATACATAACAAAATAAAAGGCTTTCTCAAAATTAACATCTTGAGAAAGCCTTTTATTTCTAACCTTTTTGATAATGTAACAGTTCTTTTGCTGTATGCTGATCAATAATTAATACATTTGCATACCCGCCACGTAACGCACCATCAATTGCTTGTATTTTTCTATTACCACCTGCAACTAAAATAGAACGTTTCTTTAATTTAAGTTCCTCTAACTCAATTCCAATGGTACGCTTATTAATTTCTTCACTACTAATATTTCCGTCTCCGTCAAAGAAACGTGAACAAATGTCACCGACAGCTTGTTTTTTCAGAATGTTCGTTTCATCCTTATCTAAATATCCTAATCGGAATAATAACGCTTCATCACGCACTGTTCCGACAGTGAAAACTGCAATATTTGCTTGTTTCCCCATTTCAATAATGTGATGAATATGTCGATCCTGCTCTACTAATTCTTTTGTCACCGCATTATCAAATATAACTGGGAGCGGTAAATTTCTTGGTGTCGTTTGAAAAGCCTCTGCAAATAAAGCAATGGTCTCATTCGCATATGTATTTACACTCGAATGACTAATACCACCTTTTAGCTGGACAACTTCTACACCTTTCACATGTTGTGGTACGATTTTCCTAGCGATTTCATACATCGTCATTCCCCAGCTTACACCGACGATATCACCGTTTTTCACTGTCTTTTCCATGTACTCAGCCGCATATTTACTAATATACTCAGTAATCGTTGCATATTCTGGCACTGGAGAAAATACTACATGCGCCTCTAACAAGTTGTACTTTTCTTTCAATAAATTCCCAACGTTATCTAAATCAGCAAATGGATCGGCTATACTAATTTGAACAAATCCTTTTTCTTTCGCGTACTTTAATAATCTAGAAATCGTCGGTCTTGAAATATTTAATTTGTTAGCAATTTCTTGCTGACTATAATCGGATTGATAATATAATCTTGCAACTTCAACGCTTAATTGTTGTTTATCTTTTTCCATAATAACTTATTACAAACCCTTTCCTGTATTTCCCTTTCGTTACAAGCATTATACAGCTTTATGCAAAAAAATTCGACTACCGAATTTTTACTAACTGAACTTCTACTTCACTTAGTATATACAATGAAACCTTTTTGTGTAGATTTACAAACTCAATATAGATACACTTGAAACATATAAATCGATTTATATGTAATTCATTCTTTTTTCTTTTTCTGTAGTAACGATAACAAAGCCGTTCAATAAGAAACATGAAACATCGTCTAAAAACTATTCAAATACCCCTCATAAACTGAAGATACTGTTTATGAGGGGTATTCATTCAATTTAAGTCTATAAAAATTGGATGGAAACAATGCAAGTTCTCACTTATTTAGAATAAGAGAAAAGATGATGTTTTATTTGTTCAATAAAATAATGATGGTGTATATTATCGTTAGATACTCGACTTGCCATAATAGCTCCCTCCATTGAAGATGCAAGAAAAGAAGCGAGCGATATAATATCTAAATCTTCTTTAAGTTCTTGTTTCTCTATTCCTTCCTTTATGAGAGAGGCCATTAACATTACTGTATCATCATAACCTTTTGCTGCTGCTTTTTGTAATTCTGGAAATACTCCAGTACTTTCAATTGCGCTATTAAGTAATGGACAGCCTCCAGCAATAGGGGGGTTATTAGCTGCATCTTGATATACAAGGAATATTGCAAGGATTTTATCGATTGCTGTCTTTTTATTTTCCATCGCTTTATGAAAATGGTTCCGCATAATCTCACCACTTTTGTCGTAGGCAGCAAGGACAATTTCTTCTTTATTTTTGAATCTACGATAAATAGCTCCTTTAGATAGTTCAGTAGCTGTCATTATATCCTGAATGGATGTATAAGTTATTCCATTAGTATTAAATAAATATAAAGATGTTTCAATAATCTTTTCTTTTACCTTATCAACTTTAGTCATGCTTTGTGGTCCTCCTAATAAAACGAACTTAATATTCAAGGTGATTTTTACTATGATTTTTTTGAATTTTTATTGTAAGTATAAATAAGTTTGAAGCAAAAATATCTTATCAATCCCTATCTTATAGGAACCTAAAACAATACAGTTTGAGGTTCATTAAATTATGTTATCTATAACATTCGAATGAATTTTCTGTTAATAATAATGTGAACAATCGGTTAATTCAGTCATATTATACAACTAATTCTATTTAAAACCATAGAAGAAGTAAAAATATATAGTTAATTTTAATGTTTAGACATATAACTATTATATATAATTTTTATTAATATGTTTAGCTAAAGGGATGAGCTACTCCCACTTTCATTTCATTCTATAAAAGGGTAATCATTAATGATTGCTGTAATTTGATTGTAAATAAACAACCGATATATAAATATACTCGGTTTTTACTATTTTGATTTTGTTAATAATTTGTAAAATGGGTTTAAAAAACTAGAAACTTATAGTATCATTAGATTCCGAACCGAACGGTTCGGAATCTTGTATAAATTAGAAGGAGAACCTTATGCAGAAAGAAAAATCAAAGATTCTAAGTAATTTAATTATGGAGGTAATAAGGTGAACTTTATTAAAATGAATCAAAAAGAACTTATTATGCTACTAGTTTATCCAATGTTTACACTATTTCAAATTGGCTTGTTCATATTATTTGGCATATCACTTTTAACTAATGTCAATTTAGTTGAATCAGAATTTGCTCTTGGTGCCATGAGCTTGACTATACCTACTATTCTAGGAGTAATGTTCTTTAGGAAAGAAATTATTCAAAGTTTTACTTATTTTAAAGAGAAGAAAATTTTGAAAATAGTAAGTATTCCTATAGTGGTTTTATTTATGGTAATTGTGGAAAATTCTATTATGCATTTTCTAAATACAGGTCAGCCAGAGAACCAAGAACAGGTCCTTACACAAGGGGCAGAGATTCCTATTATATTCACATTGCTCCTATTTGGAATTATGGGTCCAGTAATTGAAGAAATTATGTTTCGCCATATATTATTAAATCGTTTTTCGCATTATGTTGGTACTGCTATTGCATCTATCATTTCAATTATAATTTTTACAGTACTTCATACGAACCAGCTTTCGGATATTGCTATTTATTTACCTGGATCGGTAATTCTTACTGCGGCTTATCTTATTTCTAACAGATCCATTGCATATGTTATGGCGATACATGTATTAAATAATTCTATTGCTTTCATTCAAATGTACATGTCATAGTGAGACATATGTTAAACAATGGCATTACTTTCATTCTAAACTAGACTTGTTTCTGTTGCAGAGTTAAAAAATAGAAATAGATATTAATAAATGGGGAGTGCAATTTAGATAGTGACTAATGATTTGTGTAATTCCTTGCACGTCAAAAAACCACAGTTTGGATGTAAACTGTGGTTTTTATATAGGGGACCCACATCACAATTAAACTAAGAAAAGCAAATATCCTGAGCTAAGAAAATTGGTATGAAGGTGTGAAATCAATTATAAAATGGTAGCTTTAGAATAAATGAAACGAGAAATAACCGTCATTGTTTATTTCTCATTTCATTTACATATTTATTTTTGGAAAAATAACCTAACTCCAAATACTAATAATACTGTGCCAGTAATACCCTCTATTGTACGGTTCACTTTTTCTTTTCTTAAAAAAGTTCTTAATTGACGTATTAGCGTGATATAAAGCAAATACCATATTGCTGTCAAAGTCGTAAATGTGAGTCCTAACAAAAGAAATTGGAAGAAATGACTTTGATTGCTCACAATAAATTGGGGTAAAAAACTTAGGAAAAATACAGCAGTTTTTGGGTTTAAAATTGCCGTAGTAAATCCTTGTCTAAAACTTTTAATTGCTCCAATATCTTTATAGTCCATTTCTACTGAACCTGACATATCTTCTTTTCTAGAAAAAGCACTTTTAATTGACTTCACAGCTAAGTACATTAAATAAAAAGCCCCAGCATATTTTATAAATGTAAATAACATAGCAAATTTCATTAGAATGGCAGAGAGTCCTAGCGTAGCCATTATTGTATGAATCATCATTCCAGATATCGTCCCTAAGACGGTCTTTATCCCACCATTTTTACCATGCGAGATAGTATTTTTTGTAACTAAGGCAAAACCAGGACCAGGCATAATTATGATTAGCATTGCTGTAAGGATAAATAATAAATAATTTTCCATGTTCTAATATTTCCTTTCCAATTTTTAGTTTTGCTTACAGTATAACTTTTTTCATTAAAACATTACATATAAAAGGCTTGATCAGAAGTTTATCTGGGTTATTAGTATCAATTTGGCTAAACATTATCCTAAAGCCATATTGATAAAACACATGGCAAACTTATACATCAAACGACAAGTTCAACTCTCACAAAAAACAGGATGAAAAAATAAACAGCGGAACAAGTCCACTGTTTACTTCGTCACGCCTTCATGTAATTTTTCTGTATAATCTTTAACATCTTTCCAGCTATCTTTCGCTGTATTTAAATCTTCTTTTATAAACGTAAATTCTTCTGAACTTATTCCTTTTACGTTTTGTAGTAAGTTATTATATTTCGCACCTACTGTATACCATTGATTTGATATGTTTTGCAGTGCTGTAATTGCTGCATCAATTGTTTCTGTCATATTTGTTGTTTTATTTTTCACATCTGTCAAAATTGCGACTTCTGCTTGTGCGCCAGAAATTCTATCTTTTAAATTGGCTATTTCTCTTTCTGCATTTGCGATATCTTTTTTCGCAATCGCAATCATCGGTCCGCCAGCAAGACATGTTATTAACGCTACGCAAAGTACACCACCAGCAATAACCATATCATTACTCTTTTTAATCGAATCATTATATGTATTTATTTGTTGCTCTAATGCTGGAATACCAGCATTCGTACTCGCCAAAATCGAAGTTAATTGATTTGTATCTTCTTTAAAACTGTTTGTATCTTTCGCCATTCTATCGCGAAATGCTTTTAAATTCCCTAATAAAATATCTACTTCATTTTGATTTTTTAAAATGTCCGCATACAACTTTTCTAAATCCGCTTTTAATTTACCGCTATCCTTTTGATTAATCGCTACTAGCATGCTATTATAGTACGCTTGAAAAGTATTATTGTAATTAATAATATTTTGATCCGTTTTCATAATTTGAGGCTTCATATTATTTAACCAATACGCTGCATTAATTTTTGCATCTCTTTGGTGCTGAACCATATTTCCTTTAAACTCACTATTAATTGAACTTATTTTACTCAAATCAGTCTCTTGCTGATTTTGAATTAATTTTGCATATGAATCCATTGCAAATATGCTCGATGTCGTTTGCGCCATTACATCTTGGAAACCTGCTGGTCCAAGAGAATAATTTTTCGCATTTTCTTGCAATGTTTTTACGTTTTGTTCCGCTGCAAAAGGATGTAAAGGAAACGCGTTACTTGTTGCGAATCCAGCAATCATTATCGTTAAAAGACATTTTTTATAGAATTTATTACGCATAATTATCACCTATTCTTTTTATGAAGATATGAAACGTTAGAGGTAAAAAAAGCTCCTGCTCACTACTGAACAGGAGCTCTCTATTATTTAAAAATCATTTATCTGTACGTAATGCTGTAACAGTTCAATTACTATTATGCTTTTTTCGTATCTACTACTTTAATATCCTCAGCATAAATCTTTTCTGCATAGTCCTTAATGTTTTTCCAGCTATCTTTCGCAATGTTTAAATCTTCTTTAATGAAAACAAGATCGTTTGGACTAATTGAATCTACATTTTGAAGTAAAGAATTGTATTTTGATCCCATTGTGTACCATTGGTTTGAAATATTTTGTAACGCTGTAATTGCAGTATCAATTGTATTTGTTAAATACTCTGTTTGTGTTTTAATGTTCGTTAATCCTGCTACTTCTAATTGCGCAGTTGTAACTTGTCCTGTTATCTTTTGAATTTCTGCTTGTGCATTATCAAGCTCTTTCTTCGCTAAAACAATACCAGCTGTACCACCACCTACAGCTGCCGCACCACCTGCAATTAACGCGACTCCTAGCGGCGTTCCTGCACCGGTTGCAATAACTACTGCACCACCGATAATTGCAATTGGTCCTAACGCTGTAGCAACTGATGAACCGATAATAATTGCATTATATTTACTAATTGCTTCATTGTACGTTGTAATTTGATTTTGCAATAGCGGAATTCCAGCGTCTTGACTAGCTAAGATAGATGTAATTTGATTTGCATCTCCCTTGAAGTTTTGCGTATCTGACGTCATTTTATTGCGGAATTTCTTCAAGTCTTCTACTAATTGATCTACTTGTGCTTTATTTTCATTAATACTACTTGATAATCTAGTTAAGCCTTTCGTAAGAGTCGCTTTATCTTTTGCATCTACCGCAGCAACTAAAGTATCATAATAGTTTTGGAATTTCGTATTGTAATTAATGATATTTTGATTCGTTGAAATAAGCTGTGGCTTTAATACATCTAACCATTGCTTCGCATTTCCTCTAGCTGTATCTTGGTGCTGAATCACTTTCCCTTTTAAAGCCGCATCAACAGACGATACATTACCAAAGTTAACATTACCTTGTTTAATAATTGTTAAAGCGTACAGATCCATTACTAAAGCGTTTGAACCTGTTCTTTCCATTGCATCTTTTAGGCCTTCTGGTCCTAATGAGTATTCCTCATAGTCATTATAAGCTTTTGCTACAGCATGAACTGGAGCTTGTTTCACTGTACTTTCAGCTGCATACGTATGGGCCGGCATAATATTCCCTGCTGCAAATACTGCCATAAGTGCTGATAGAGCCATTACTTTATAAGGTTTTTTTGTCATTTTTCTTCTCTCCCTATATCGCTAATTATTTTTCTGTTTAATGTACTTCAACGTTTGTAACATAATCTTCAAATTGATTTGTTTGCTTATTCATTTCATCACTTACTTTTTTAAGTTGATTGAAATGTTTTTGAAGTAAACTACTGTCTGTATACGTGCCTTCTTCAATATTTGTTTGAATTTGGATCATATTATTATTGAAAACTTTCCAATCCGCTAATAACGTTTCTAAAGTTGCGATTTGGCGATCAATTAGTTCTGTAAAGCTACTTACTTGATCTTCAACGAATGTAATTTGAGTCGCCTCTGATTCAGTCTGTGATAACTTTTGAATAAGTGGTAATAGCTCTTTTTGCTTTTGTTGAATACGAAGAGCTGCTTCCCTCGTTTGACTATCTGCAGCATTTACAATTTCATTACTTAAAGTACCGATAGAAACAAAGTCGATTGTTTTCGTTTGTGCAGTTTGATTTGTAATTGTAAATACTTGTTTACCGATATTAATAGAACCTTTAATGATTTCTTGCGGTCTATTCAAAATAGTAGTTAGTTCAGCTTGAATTTCCCCTTGAATTCTTTTAATATCTTCTCTTAATTTCACAATATCCCCATTTGATCCTTGCAGTGTTTTTATTGCTTCATCAGCTTTAATCGATAAGTTATTGCTATCTTTGTCTAATACTGTTTTAAATCGATTTAACTCTAATAAATCTTGCTCCATACTCTCTTGGATGCTTTGTACTTGCAGTTGTAATTTTCCATATGCATTTGTAAAATCTGCTTTTGCTTGTTCATCTTCATTTACGTTTCCTGCTAGTTCATAGAGCTTACTATAATAACTATTAAATCTAGTACTATATCTCATCATCTCTTGATTTAAATCGATTAACTTCGGATTATATTCATCGATCCACTCTCTTACATTTGCCTTTGCAAACTTTTGATGATTCGTCAAACTACTCATCGCATTCACCTTAATGTCTGGCTGTTGTAAAATAACTAATCCGTATGCTTGTATAAGCGGTGACTGTGATCCTAACATTCTAATTGAATTGGATAATGTATTTGGAGCAATTACATTTTGTGCATATACTGCTTTCACTTCTGTTTGCCCCCCCTTAGCGTAAGCGCTTACAGGAATGAAGCAACTCGTAGATACTGCTGTAACCAATAACCCTGTAATTAAAGTCTTTTTCACTTTAACTCCTCCTATGTATTAGCAACTATTACTATCGCATTTTATTATTCTATTTTCTTGCAATTAATTTGAGATGGTTAAAATAGAGAACATTCTCACCGTGATTCGTGTACGAACCATCTCTCCTAACTTTTTTCTACAGTACTTACTTATTGTTATAAAACATTTCATACCTTTTCATATGTGCTTAGTATGAATAGATTTGTATAAAATTTCTATTCTATTGCAATTTTCACATTCATACAGTGAATATATTACATAAAAATATTATTCATTTTAAACTAATTCACGTATAAAAGTATGAAATTTCGTTTTGTTTTCAAGTAAGTTTTGTACTGTAAGGTCATTTAAACACAGCTATTTATATAACGTAAAGAAGTATTTTCATTCCCTTTATTTTCAAGCTCTCATGTCCTTATCCCAAAATAAAATTCGTTTCACTTTCCCGATTAAAATATCCATATATCACAACAGAAAACACTACTTACTCACAATGGATAAAATTATATTAATATAATTTTTAGTTAAATATGCAATAATGCATAGCGTATACACAAAAAGGATAGCTTCACTTTCGTGAAACTATCCTTAAAAAATCTTCTTACTTTTTCAAATGATATGGAACTGTCGTAATAACAACATTTCTCTTATAGAGTAAATACGCACGTATGAGTAAACTTGATTGATTATGAAGAATGTTATGCCAGCCTTTTTTCGGAATAAACTGTGGTATAACGACCGTAACTCGATAATTTGATTCACTCGCTTTATATTGCACTGTATCAATGAACTTAGTTAGCGGCTGAATAATACTTCTATAATGAGAATGCAATGTAACAAGCCTTACTTCAGGTTGCCACTTCTTCCATTTCTCTTCAAATTTCTTTTCCTCTTCTCTGTCAAAAGCAACATATACAGCGATAACTTGATCTGCAGAAAGAGCCTTCGCATAGTTCAATGAATTTTCTACTACATGAGTCATACCAGCTACAGGAACGAGAATTACATTCCCCTCAATCGGAATAAGAGGCTCACAAGTTTTTAAACTTAATTGATCACCGACTGCATCATAATGCTTCTTAATTCGATGGAACAAGAAGATAATAGCAGGTAAGAAAATAAGGATCGACCAAACTTGAGCGAATTTAGTTAAAAAGAACATGCTCATAACGATAAAACTAATGACTGCACCAATTAAATTAACCGTTAATCTTAAAGCCCATCCTTCAGGTTTTTCACGAAGCCATTTTAATACCATACCCGTTTGAGAAAGTGTAAATGGAATAAACACACCTACTGCATATAGCGGAATTAAATGTTCTGTTTGACCTTGGAAAGCTACAATTAAAATAATCGAAGCAATTCCAAGTATAATAATACCGTTTGAGTAACCAAGACGGTCTCCTCTAATCGTAAACATTCTCGGTATGAATTTATCTTTTGCAAGGTTAACTGCTAATAATGGAAATGCAGAATACCCTGTGTTAGCAGCAAGAATTAATATTAAAGCTGTTGTGCCTTGTATGAAATAGTACATGAAATTACGTCCAAATGTTTGTTCAGCAATTTGAGAAACAACAGTTACTTCTTTACTCGGTGTAATTCCGTAATAATAAGCTAAAAATACAATTCCTGAAAATAACACAGCAAGTAATGCGCCCATCGCAAGCAAAGTTTTTGCTGCATTGTTTGGTGCAGGATCTTTAA
Source organism: Bacillus sp. EKM202B (assembly GCF_011066025.1). NCBI lineage: Bacteria > Bacillati > Bacillota > Bacilli > Caryophanales > Bacillaceae > Bacillus > Bacillus sp. EKM202B. Next base: position 47,666 of record NZ_JAAMNK010000017.1, read on the forward strand.
AATTTGGAATTGCGTTTGAAATCGCTTCAACACCTGTTAAAGCCGAACTACCTGATGCAAATGCTCTTAACAGTAAGAACAAACTAATTCCCGCAACCGGCGTTCCAATCGGCGTGTGTAAGGTCGGTGAAACGTGACCAGTTAAAATATTGTATATCCCTACACCAATTAATATAAATAGTGCTAAAACGAATAAATAAACAGGATATGCTAAAACGGAAGCTGACTCTGTTACACCTCTTAAATTTAATATGGTTATAAATATAACAAATATAATCGCAATGATTACATTATGTGCATGTAAGCTAGGAAAAGCAGATGTTAACGCATCTGTACCTGCTGATACACTTACTGCAACAGTTAAAATATAATCCACTAATAAAGACCCTCCAGCTATTAAGCCTGGATTCATCCCTAAGTTTTCTTTTGATACAACATATGCGCCCCCGCCATGTGGGTAGGCAAAAATAATTTGACGATAAGATAAAATAAGAGCTGTCAATAATACTAATACCCCAATAGCGATCGGAATGGAATACCAATACGCAATCGCTCCAAGACCTGCTAAAGCGATTAAAATTTGCTCTGGTCCGTATGCAACTGATGACAATGCGTCAGAAGATAGAATGGCTAGCGCCTTCGTTTTATTAAGCTTTTGCTCTCCTAACTCAGTTGATTTTAACGGCCTTCCAATTAAAAATCTTTTAATAGATGAAACCACAGCTGTCCACTCTCCAATAATTTTGTACGAACGATTCTGCTTGTTACAGCCAGCAAACTATTTCTTCAGAAAACAAAAAATGTCTACAAGCCATAGCGAAATAGACTTGTAGACATTATTTTTTTTGTCGCACAAGCTCCACCTTCCTTCTCAATATAACGCTTACGAGGTTAGCTGTCGGATTCGGGCCTATGAGTAGCCCTACCTTTTTTTAAGGATTCACCCCATCGGATTATGTACTAATCCGTAAGAACGGGTCCCCCGTACCATGCGGTTTCAGCGATTTAGAAAATTGAAACTGTGGATTATAATACTCCTTTATTTTCAAAATGTAAACAAAAATTTTTAAAAAGAAAAAATTTAAAATGATTGCGCATAATCCGCTGATAAATATACATAATGAATACTAAAAAACCCTTAAAGGAGACCCGTATGTCTAAAAAGAAGAAACCGCTTTTTTCCGATTCATATTTAGATGCAGTAGCAAATGAAATTAATCAGTTATATGGTAAACGTGAACAGGAAATAAACTTGACAGAAAGAATTAAAAGAAACAAATAATTTGTCATACGCAAATAAAAAAGATAGCAATACACTTATATATTGCTATCTTTTTTATTATTTCATACATCTAATTCTATTACGGGTTTGTTAAATGTCATTTCTTCATACACCTTCAAATTTTGATATACCACTCCTAGTAATGGTGCTTCTAAAGAAAATTGTTCTGCTACATCTAGTAAGTATCCTTGCAAATGCTTCCCTTCAATAAACGAACCTTTTTCCATATCACGCTGCATGGAGGACTTCATATCATAAGAAATTTTATCAATTGTTTTTATATGTTCCTGGGCAATATTATCTTTAACTGGAGCTCCTAATACCCTCATAATTTGCACAGATTCCTCAAATAAATTTCGGATAAATTCACGTCCACCTTCACTTTCACGAATTGGTCCTATCGGTGCACGCATTAATGTTGTAACGCCTGACATGACAGTAATAAATAAATATTTATGCCACATATCTTGCGTAATATTTTCACTTAAAACAAAGCTAGCTTTCGTACCTATAAATGCTTTCGTAATACGCTTTATTCTCTCTGAATCTTGAGGCTTAATTTCTCCAAATACAAGTCTGTTGGCAGCACTAGTTTGTACAATTTCTCCTTGATCGTTTAACGTCGTCTCAATAAAGCATAAACCGCCCATTACTTTTTCCCCGCCGAATTCTTTTTGTAATAGCGATAAATGAGCGATACCATTTAACAATGGAATGATTACAGTATTTTCGCCAACAAACGGCTTCAAATCTTGAATTGCCTCATTTAAGTGATACGCCTTTGTTGAAAATAAAATCACATCAAATGGAGAAGTTCTATCTTCTTTCGTTATCAATTTCGGTTGAAAGGAAAAATCTCCATTCACACTACGAATAACAAGTCCTTTTTCCTCTAATTGTTGTTTTCTTTTGCTGCGAACGAGAAATGTAACATCTTCTCCCTTTTCTACTAATCGGCCACCAAAAAATCCACCGACGCCACCAGCTCCTAATACTAAAATGCGCATACAACATCCCCTTTTCCTCACACAATTATACTAGTTTTAGTATACATAACATTATACATGTCCCTTGTTAAATTAGCTGAATTTTCATTCTTAATCTATTGAAAAAACAAGGTTATTTTCAAGAAAAATTGGGCATGTTGTTTCTATAGCTTATACGGAAAGGAAACAATGTAAATGGAGGCAATACAAACAATCGAAGAAAAAGATGTAACAACAGCTATATTTCAATTTATATTCCCGTTTTCGTTTAAAACTGGATATGAACAAAATATGTTCCCTTTCTTACAAAAAAATAATTTCCGTCCTTTTCGACTTGATCATCTTGAAGATGAAAATACATATTACGGGCAGTTTCAAGTTTCACATCAAAATATGGAAGCATACTATCTTTCATTTACGAATAAAATTCTTTTTCCTCATTCAGAACATCAAAAGGGACTACAGCGCTATTCTAAAGACCTTAATTTACATGGACATTTAACAACAAATCTTATTTCCGTTCCATTCAAGATACATTCTATTGATGTAACCCTTTGTCCTTATGAGCTTGGCTTCTTAACAATTCGAACAGAAGTCAAAACCGCTCCAAACATGACATTATCAGAAGCCATCGAATTTGCTTCTCGCTTCCGTGTGCTTGAAACTAGAAATGATACAACCGAGACCATTTGTATTGAATGTGATGGGAAAAAATATTCACAAGTAGAAAAACTTATATTCGGCGATTTATATCATGGCTTAACAGACTTCTTTGAGAATAAGAGGTTGCGGAGTTCATACTTTCAAACATTCCCCTTCTTTGAAGACCAACGAATGTATGTACAAACCTTATTATCTATTAACAAAAAGTCAGACCTTCATGTAGTTGATGTATATCGAGCCTCCAGTCTTTCCGGATTAACAGACGATGGTAAGCCGTATATTAGTGCAAATAATGTTCCTTATATTCACGATTATTTAACAAAGCATTCTTATCAAAGATGGGCTCCTAACCGTTATTTTATTATGGAAGAACATATTTTCACATGTATAACAAATGAAGGTGAACAAGAAGTCACTAAACTTGCTAGTCAAATGTACGGAGAATTTTATTACGCTTTATTATTAAACCTATTTCATAAAGTTGTTTTATTAAAGATGGCGAATGCTTATGCTGAGCTAAATATTGAACAAGATACAAATGAAATAGAGAAATTAATTTATTTAATCAATTCGTTTACAGCGAATTATTTTTCTTTAGAATTAGTATCTCAATCACAAAGTGAAGATATTTTCTTCCGCTTAAGAAAACTTTTTAACATTGAAATTTTATACTCGAACGCGAAACAAAATCTTGATAGTTTGTTTAAATATCAAGAAAATGTCGCCGCTAAAAAAGATAGCCTTTTATTATTAATTTTAACGCTCTACTCTGTAGTAGGCCAAATGATAGGTTTTACTATGATTGACCTTTTAAGAAATACAGATTCAAACAAAATATCATCTCCTCTTGAATTTTTTGCACTGTTAATAGCAATTAGCGGTATAGTCATTTCCTTTATTTTAGGTGCACAAAGTTTATACCAATGGGGTATACAGCATCGAAGAAGACAAGCGTGGGTAAAACAAACTGTACTTTCTGCTGTGAAAGAAAAAGAGGATAAAAATTAAAGACGATTCTTTTTAAATTACAAATACATGATGCGTTTCAGTAAATGAAATTTTTATCAGCGATTTTTCGAATATATCGGCGCAACTCGGAATATATCAGCGATTTTTCAGATATATCGACTTACCGACAAAAATCGACAAAAGAAAGAACCTGACAATATAAAAAGGGTGCACCAAAATAAAGTTTGGAGTACCCTTTTTTATTACACGAATTCAGCTTACTTACCTGCTTCGATTTTCTCTAATGCAGCAGCTACTTGTTCTTCCGTTAATTCATGTTGTATTACGTAGCGGTTACGTGGGCTTACACGACATTCATGAGAACATGCACGTAAATGTTTTGCTTCGTTTTCTTCAGAACATAAAATTTTCTTGTTACATTCTGGATTTGAACAGTTTACATAGCGCTCACAAGGTTCACCTGTAAAGTGGTCTTTACCAACAATAACATGTTCTTTTTGGTTTACTGGTACAGCAATACGCTCATCAAATACGTAACATTGTCCATCCCATAGCTCGCCTTGTACTTCTGGATCTTTTCCGTACGTTACAATTCCGCCGTGAAGCTGACTTACATCTTCATAGCCTTCACGAACTAACCAACCAGAAAACTTCTCACATCGAATTCCGCCTGTACAGTAAGTTAAAATCTTTTTACCCTCAAGTGTTTCTTTGTTTTCTCTAATCCAATCTGGTAATTCACGGAATGATTCAATATCTGGTTTAATTGCACCTTTAAAATGCCCTAAATCGAACTCATAATCATTTCGTGCATCAATAATAACTGTATCTTCTTGTTTCATCGCCTCATAAAAATCTTTTGGCTCTAAATATTTTCCAGTTATTTCTTTTGGATTAATATCGTCTTCTAGACGAAGTGTAACTAATTCTGGACGCGGACGTACGTGCATTTTCTTGAATGCATGGCCTTCTTCTTCATCTATTTTAAACACGATTCCATCAAAACGTGGATCATTGTTCATTGCTTCCATGTATTTCTCTGTTTGTTCTACAGTTCCAGAACAAGTTCCGTTAATACCTTCTTTTGCTACAAGGATTCTACCTTTTAATTCAAGTGAATTACAAAATTCTAAATGCTCTGCAGCGAATTCTTCAGGGTTTTCAATTGTTGTGTACATGTAATAAAGTAATACTCTATATGGTTTTGTAGTTGCCAATGTATTTCTACCACCTATCTAATTTTTAAAATCATGTATAAGTTAACGTTCATATCAAAACATATATAATAAGAAAATGTATCCAAAGTTTTATGCATCCCATTTTCTTCTCTTTATACTATTTTCTATAAGTTAACAAAAATAAAAAACAAGATTACACACCAAAACACTATGGTTATGTTGCAATCCCAATATATTATATATCATACAAATCCATTTCCATCAATTAATATGCTGTATGATAGGCTTTTTGTTCACATAAATTTCAAAAATAGCCCTTTAATTTATTATCTTCTCCTTTATTCAACGCCCATAAACTTCCAAAACATTTTTGTATTTCCACACCATTAATTGCACAAAGTCATATAATTTGCATTGAGGAAACTTTTATGTTCAAATAAAATCATCACATAACATATATAAATGTATTGAAATAATGAGTAAGAATAAATACAATAATTTCATCAAGTTAAGATTTCAAAGGGGAACACTACTATGAATAAAGATATATCAAAAGACGAACAAATCCCTTCTCCAAGTACAACTGTTCAATCAGCACATTTAGCGCTAAGCGGACAAACGAAAGGCTTAAAAAGACTATTACCATTCTTAGGGCCTGCTTTCATCGCTTCAGTCGCTTATATTGATCCTGGGAATTTCGCAACGAATATTGCTGCTGGTTCACAATATGGTTATTTATTACTTTGGGTAATTCTCGCTTCTAATTTAATGGCTGTATTAATTCAAACTTTATCAGCTAAATTAGGAATTGCTACTGGGAGCAACCTTCCTGAGATAGCTCGTGAAAATTTCCCGAGACCTGTTTCCATCGGTTTATGGATTCAAGGTGAACTTGTTATTATGGCAACTGATTTAGCTGAATTTATTGGGGCAGCACTCGGATTGTACTTGTTATTCGGAATTCCAATGTTACCAGCAGCTTTAATTACAGCAGCTGGATCGTTTATTATTCTTGAATTTCAACGCAGAGGCTTTCGTCCATTAGAAGCAATCATAACAGGGATGATTTTTATCGTTGTTATCGCTTTTGGTGTCCAGGTCTTTTATGCAAAGCCGGAATTAAGCCCTCTTCTTTCAGGACTATTTATCCCAAAATTCCAAGGCGTGGATAGTATTCTTTTAGCAGCTGGTATTTTAGGTGCGACAGTTATGCCACACGCAATATATTTACATTCCGCCTTAACACAGCGCCGTGTAGTCGGAACAAATGATGAACAAAAGAAAAAGATTTTCCGTTTCGAATTCATTGATATCATTATTGCAATGGTTATCGCTGGAGCCATTAATGCGAGTATGTTAATTGTAGCAGCTGCTTTATTCTTTAAAAACGGCTTGCACGTTGAAGACCTTGACGTCGCTTTCAACCAATTCAGTAATTTAGTCGGTCCTGCATCCGCTGCTTTATTTGGAATCGGACTTTTATCAGCGGGATTATCTAGCTCGTCTGTCGGTACAATGTCTGGTGACATTATTATGCAAGGATTCATTCGCATGCATATTCCGTTATATTTACGCCGATTTATAACAATGATTCCACCTCTAGTTATAATTGCTTTAGGTGTAAACCCAACTTATGCTCTCGTTATGAGCCAAGTTGTCTTATCGTTTGGTATTGCCTTTGCATTAGTACCGCTTATTATGTTTACAAGTAGTAAAAAGATTATGGGGGCACTCGTTAACCACCGTATAACAACTTTCATCGCTTGGATAATTGCTGCACTCGTTATCGTTTTAAATATTTTCTTACTGTATCAAACATTTATAGGGTAATGAAAAAGGGTATTCCAATCAAAAATGGAATACCCTTTTTAGTAAAATAATTCTCTTCTAATTACCTTTTACGTATGTACCTCTTTCCGGCATCAGCGCACCTTTTTTAGTTCGAAAATAAAGTGGCAAGCCTTCCGTACAAAACATACTCACCTCGGATGGATTCTCTCTTTGATGATGGATGTGTAAATGCGGCTCACTTGAACTTCCAGAGTTACCAACTTGGGCAAGAACGAAGCCTTCGTTTACATGTTGTCCTTCTTTAACTTTAATTGACCCTTTCTTTAAGTGAGCGAGAATCAAAAATGTCCCTGTTTCATCTAACCGTAAATAAATATGATTCCCAGCCATTGACTGAAAATCATCTGATCCTGGAACTAAATCTTTTTCATCATTATTAACTGATACAACTGTTCCAGAAGCTGGCGCCATTACTGTCACTCCGTATATTCCATAATCCTCTAACTTACTACTTTTCACTTCAGCAGGTGGAATGAGAATATCATATGCCCATCTTTCATTTGGTTTTATCACATGATAATTCTTCTCTAGGCGATCAACGCCCGCTCATTCAAAGGAAAACGAACGACTATTTTAGGACTCGTAGACTGTACATCTGCTGGGTATGCAATTCTCCCAATGTTAGCGAACCACCCGACAGGCCAAGCTCCAATGATAGAGAACAGAACTATTAAAAGTAGCATTCTATCTATTCGCTTTCTAAAGATGCCTTTCCAAGCAAACATTACTATTGAGCCTATCAAAACAAAAATCGAAACTACGCTAAATGCTTGTATCCACCACCAAACAACGACTGATATAATACCATGAGCTAAATAAACTACACTCCAACTTATAATTAAAAAAGAAACTATAATTGCTAACAAACTTTTCTTCCACATGCTGTATCCCTACTCTCATATCTTTGTTCTCAATGATACGAAGTAAAAATTACGGCATATGAAAGAAATACTTACGACTTTCTTACTTTTTTATACTGTGGTAATTTCACAGTGACAATTGTTTCTTTATCGTTACTACATACAGTTATATCTCCTTTATGGAGCTGAGCTATACTTCTCGAAATTGCAAGTCCCATTCCTTTCCCACCCGTATGAGAGCTACGTGATTTTTCACCACGATAAAACTTCTCAAAAACGTAAGGAAGACTCTTTGTCGGAATACATTGTCCAAAATTTTCAATTTCTACTTCAACATTCCTTTCTCTTTGGGAAATTTGAATTGAAATTTCTTTTCCATCTTTCCCGTACATAATGCTATTACTAATTATATTTTCAAATAGTCTCACTATAAGCGCTACATCAACTTTTACATATAGCTCTTCATTACTTTTAATATAAAAACTCATATTGGCATCATCTAACTGTGGTAAAAAATCAATCATGACCTGTTCAATTAATGCTTTCATATCTACTACATTTTTATGTAATTCAATCTCTCTATAGTTTATTTGACAGTATTCTAATAAATCTTCAACTTGATTTTTTAATTCATAACTTTTTCGCTTTAATATGCTTACATATTGTCCACATTCTTCTCCATGTGAATGAAGCTTATTTCCTAGTAAGTCCGCATAACCAATTAGAGATGTTACAGGCGTTCGTAAGTCATGTGAAATATTACTAATCATTTCATTTTTCATTTCCTGTGATTTTTTTTCATTTTCAATAGACTCTTTTAAACTTTTGGCCATTCTATTGACATTCGTCGCTAACTCACCAATCTCATCGCTTTTCGAAATAGGTATATGTATTTCCAAATTACCATTGCTTATTTCCTTCACATTCTTATTGATCTCATTCAATCTTTTTATAGTTGTTTTTGTCAGTAATGCAAAATATATAGTGGTTAACAGCAGAAAAAACATAAAATAAAAAAACGAATATTTTTCTTCTAGCGCGACAACGTCACTATATATACTTCCAAATAAAATTTGAACTAATATGATACTTACCGTAGCTAACAGAATGCTACATATAAATGCAAAAAAGAATTTAGCTCTAATTCCTTGTAATGATTTAATCTCCAATTTTATACCCGACTCCCCAAACATTTTGTATAAACCTCGGTTCTTTTGGATTCTCTTCAATTTTATTTCTTAATCTCGCAATATGAACCATTACCGTATTATTACTTTCATAGGCCCTTTCATTCCAAACACTTTCATATATTTCTTCAATCGTAAACACACGGTTCTTTGCAGCTGCCATTAAGTGCAAAATATCATATTCAGTTTTTGTAACATTAATTGTTTGTCCATATATCTTTACTACTCTAGAAATTTCATCTATTTCTAAACCTTTAATGTTTATTTTCTTTTCCATTACTTGGACAGCAATTTGATTAAAATATGTATACCTTCTTAATTGAGCTTTCACTCTTGCTATAAATTCAATTGTACTAAACGGCTTCACAATATAATCATCTGCCCCAGTACTAAATCCAATTACTTTATCTACATCCGATGATTTTGCGCTTAAAAACATAATTGGTAAACTATATTTCTCTCTAATCCTTCTACACAGTTCTATACCATCCATTTGAGGCATCATAATATCAAGAATAGCAAGTTGAATACTGTTATTATTTATTATCTCTAATGCCTCTTCTCCGTTATGAGCACTAAAAACAGTAAAACCTTCTTGCGTTAAATTCACATTAATAAATTGAACAATATCTAGATCATCATCTACAATTAATATTGAGTTTTTCTCCATTTCTAAACCTCTTTTTTGAAATATATTCCACATCCCATTTTAACATAAATCAAACCTACCCTTTCATCTTGAATAATCTTTATTTTCAGTTTAAATTATATAATAACAAATGCATTCTAGTTTCATAAGAAATGGAGTGAAAATATGTTTCCTATATTAAAAACTGACCGACTCATTTTGCGAGAACTTACGGAAAAAGATGCACCGGGTATACTACAATGCTTTTCTAATACTGATGTACTGCGCTATTATGGCCAAAAACCATTACAGAATGTAGATCAAGTAAAGCAAATTATTAATAATTTCAAGTTGAGTTACAATGCAAGAAACGGTATAAAATGGGGCATCGAATTAAAAGATAAAAAAGAACTCATTGGAACAATTGGTTTTCACGATTGGTCTTCTGAGCATAAACGAGCAAATATAAGTTATGCCTTTCTCCCTGAACACTGGGGAAATGGCTATGCTACGGAAGCAGTTTCTGAGGTTATATCATACGGTTTCCACACGCTTCATTTAAAACGTATTGGTGCAATTGTCTTTCTTGAAAATGAAGCTTCAAATAAGGTGCTATTAAAATTAGGTTTTGAAAAAGAAGGCGTTCTAAAAAATTATATGTATCAAGATGATATTCCATATGATACGAATTTTTATGCTTTATTAAAATCGGTTTAATAGAATTTATGTGTGAAGAATTCGTATCCGTACAACGGATCTAAATAGTAGATTTTTAATGAGGGATGAAAAAAAACGATCGGTTTTCATTTCTTAGATTATCGTACGATTGATGCGAAGTACAATACATTATACAATCTAAAAAAACGGGAAATGAGCAAACTTTTACTCATTTCCCGTTTTTACGTTCTTTTTCTGTTTTCGCAATGCTTTTGGAATGTATACACAGAAAGGTTCGCTTTCCATGTAATCCCCCGTCATCGCATATGCTCTAGAACGAGATCCCCCACAAACATATCGAAACTCACAAACACCGCACTTTCCTTTATACTTGTCCGGATTACGAAGGTTTTGAAAAACAGGGGAGTTTCGATAGATTTCAGCTAGTGCTGTCGTTCTAGTATTCCCGGTTTTAATAGGCAATAATCCACTTGGATATACATCTCCAATATGAGAAATAAATACAAAACCGTTTCCGTCATTCACCCCTTTTGGAGCACGACCAAGCCCATCAATTCGCCCTGTCGTCCCATTCATCAATACATCCTGATATTGAATGATCTGATTTGTCTTGTTATTTTCTTTCATTTTTTCTTGAAGCACACCCCGTCTATAGTGCTGACCAGCTGTTGTTTTAATATCAAAAGAAACCTTTTTACTAAGCTTATATAGCCAATGGAATACCCTTTCATGTTGGGCTGGTGAAATCATATCTTTTTCCTTACCTCGTCCTGTTGGAACTAAGAAAAATATACTCCAAAGTACACATTTTAATTCTTCTATTAACATTGCCATTTCTTTAAGTACATCCACATTATATTTAGAAACAACAGTATTAATTTGAATAGGAATTTTTAATTCATGCAAATAACGAATGGAATTCATTGTTAATTGAAATGATCCTTCTGTCCCTCTAAAATGATCGTGTATTTCAGCTGTTGGTCCATCTAAACTAAATGCCCATCTAGCAAGTCCCACTTCTTTTGCTTTTTGAATCGTTTCTTTCGTCACGTTTGGAGTGGCACTTGGCGTCATAGAAACTCGAACACCTTTTTTCACTGCATATTCCGCGATATCATATACATCTGGACGCATTAATGGATCTCCACCAGTAAATACAAGCATTGGATTTTCCATTTCATATATATCATCAATTAGTTTTCTTCCTTCTTCGAATGTTAGCTCTAGAGGATGACGATGATACTGTGCTTCTGCACGACAATGCAGACATTTTAATTGACATGCCCTTGTTAACTCCCATATCACAATAAACGGATTTTCATTAAAATCACGATTAATCAAGATTAACCCTCCCATCAATTGATATTCTAATTGTAAAGTTATATATGTATTTATGGTGTGAGATGTATCACAAATAAAAATCTTCAGTCATAATAATGCCCCTATACTGCTATTAATCTAATGTTTCTACCTTCCTCTTCAACAATCACAAAAGCTCTTTGTTAAAAATATAAACACCCCTTTAGACTAAATGATCTAAAAGGGCAAAGCTTCACAACTTTTTATAAACATCGCGGCTTTCTTCAACAGATTTTTTTTAGTTAGAAGACTTAAATTGTAAAAGGTCATAAAAAATAAAGGACGATACATATTATGCATGAATAATATGTATCGCCCTTTTAATTGTTGTTCAACAATCGCTCCCGTTTGTTGAAGATCTTAATTAGTACATGATAATCTACAATTCAAATAGGCACTTCGATTAAAGTCCCTTTATGTCCGGTTGTTTAGACATTTCCTAGATAGCTTCGCGTCATGTTTTGAAGAACAATTTTTCCATTCTTACTATGTTTTTCGAATAACTCTGACAGGAGAAAAACAAATTTTTTATATTCTTCTTCATCCTTTTTCGGAGCATAGGACGCTGATAAATTCCTTCCCAAAAAACCTTCATAATCAAAAAGTAAATCATTTTGATACTCTTTAAACTCATACTTTCCATCCTTAAAAAAGGTGTTAAATACTTCGGGAGTTTCCTCTATTCCATCGCTAAACCCTTTGAAAGTCGGGCAGGTTTTCTGGCAAATTTCTGCATTCTCTTTCATAATCGAACTAGTTAAATCTCTACTATTCCAAACGAGAGCAACATTTGCCTTTTGTTTCAAGATTCGTTGGCATTCCATTTTGAAAGCTGCTTTATCAAACCAATGAAATGCTTGAGCAACAGTTACTAAATCCACACTATGCTCTTTTAAAATGGTATTTTCAGCTGTTGCTTTTATTGATTGAAAACGAGCATATAGTTTTAACGATTGCTCAGCCATCTTTCTCATGTCATCATTTGGCTCAACTCCAATAACCTTTAAACCTCTTTCAAGCAACTGGTGGCTAAATATCCCCGTACCTGAACCAATATCAGCCACAATTCGGTCCTCTTTCAGTTGGTTAGCCGAAAACAAATAATCAATATATGCATTAGGGTAATCGGGGCGATATTTCGCATATATATCGGCCTTGTCGTTAAAATTTTCTGTTGTTCTCAAAGTACTACCTTCTTCCCCACGATATTATGTACAGAAATAGGAATTAAATAATTAATTCCAGCTTCAATCTCTAAGTCTACAACTTAAGAATACAGCCAAATGGATCTACCTTAGTTCCAATATGAATCCCCGTTAATATACCCTAATTTTTTAATAACTGACCAGTTTCTCAGTATTAAAAGTAAGAAATTGAGCTTTTTTCTTAGCTATTTAATTTCGTTTACTACTAACTTCTTTTTACTTAAATAAACTGCTCAATCTGATTTTTTTGCAACTTTTTGTGAATACGTAACAACAATTACGCATTCATCTTTTTTATGTGCTGGCAACAACCCTAAAGGGTTTCCCAACACTCTGTAAAAAAACCTTACTTTTAAAAGTAAGGTTTTTTTATTTACTTCTTATCAACATAAGCATTCTTATAAGTATAAACGCCACCAAATTGATGTTTTGCAATTCCTTTTACATAATCCTTTTGTACATAAGCTGAACCAAGATGATAAAGCGGTGCCACGGCAGCGTCTTCTAATAAGACCTGCTCAGCCTCTCGCAACGCTTCCCATCGTTTCTCCGGATCAAGTACAAAATCATTTTTCGCTTTCCTTATTAAATCATCGTAATGAGAATTCGAGTAACTCATTTTATTATTCGGATTCCCCGTCGTAAATAACTCTAAATAATTAATTGGGTCTTTATAGTCAGGTCCCCAATTTGCCATCGTTATATCGTAATCACCTGTTTGTTCTAACTGTAACTTTTGCTTAAATGGCTGCTGTTTAATTTGTAACGTTAATCCATTCAAATTCTTTTCTAAATCACCTTTTATATATTCTGCCATACGTTTTGCATTATCTTGTTCAAACGTTAAAAACCCGAGGTTTACTTGCTCTACTCCAAGCTCTTTTTTCGCTTCTTCCCAAATCTTTTGCGCATTTTGCAAATCATATGAAGAAATATTTCCGTTTTCTTTTCTAAAATCTTTGCCAGTCTCTTCATTCATATGACCAACTGGTACAAGTCCATTTGCAGGTTTTGCCCCGTTATTAATAAAGTGAGCAACAAAATCATCTTTATTTAATGCTAATGAGATAGATTGACGTACTTTTTTATTGGCTAACGCATTATTTTTCTCATTAAAACGTAGCATAGCGATTCCAGGATCACTTGACATATGTAATTCCTTATTCCCTTTATACTTGTCTACAACTTGAGAATTAATAGGTACTCGATCCAAATCGCCGGCCTCATATAAATTTACAGCCGTCATTGTATCCTTTACAATATGAAAATTTATTTCGTCTAATTTCACTTTCTTTTGATCCCAATATGTAGCATTCTTCTTTAATTGGAACTCTTGTTCATGTTTCCATTTTTCTAATACAAATGGGCCGTTATATATGAGATTACTAGGTTCCAATCCGTATTTATTTCCTTGTTCTTTCAAAAATGATTCATGCTGTGGTAAGTATATAGGCAGTGCTAACAACTGTAAAAAATACGGAATTGGCTGTTCAAGTTCAACCTCTAACTTATAATCATTTATAACTTTAACCCCAAGTTCATCAAGTGACATTGTTCCCTTATTTATTTCTTTCGCATTTTTCACATGAAAGAACATGTCCGCATATTGAGATGCCGTTTGCGGGTTAACTGCACGTTTCCATGCAAATATAAAGTCATTTGCTGTTACATTGTCTCCATTTGACCATTTTGCATCTTTACGCAAATCAAATGTATATTTTTTACCATCTTCACTTCTTTTAAACGATTTTGCTACTGCTGGAATAGGATGATCTTGATCATCTAGCACATACAACCCTTCAAATATGTTTTGCATAACGTGTGATGATGTCCCATCCATCGTTTTTGCAGTATCAAGTGAAGGAATTTCTTCTGATACTGTTACATTTAACACTTGTTTTTTAGCCTCTGCATCACTTTTATTCGCTTTATTATTACAAGCTGTTAAAAATAAAGATGTAATAATTGCCATTACCATTAAATGGCTCTTTTTTCGCTTCATGAATTGTTCTCCTTAAAAATAAAATATTATAAACGTTATATATTATAACAGAAATATTAACAGAAAGATGCGACATTATATTGAATATTTATTCGCTCAAGAAAAAAGCTGTCCTTTTTAAAAAAGGACAGCTTTTTCAAACAACTTGCACATACCTATCTTTGTAAACCTCGTTTATAACGACTTGCTTCAAATATAATACGCTCTTCATCTAACGTTTTACATTCACCATTCCAAACGACACGTTTTCCGTTAATAATTACATCACTTATATCTTTTCCACTAGCTGCATATACAAGGTGTGATAACACTTCATCAGCTGGTTGTAAATGCGGTTTATTAGACGGATCAATCGTAATAAAATCAGCACACTTTCCAACCTCAAGTGATCCAGTTTGTTTCATACCAATTACTTCTGCAGCTCCTTTTGTCGCTAGAGAAAGAGCAGTTTCTACTGGCAATGCTGTTGCGTCTTGATGAATACCTTTTTGTAATAAAGTTGCAATGCGCATTTCTTCAAACATATCTAAATTATTATTAGACGCAACACTATCTGTTGCAATCCCTACTTTAATTCCTGCTTCTAGCATCGCTTTCACATTCGCTATACCAGAACCTAGTTTTAAATTACTATTCGGATTATGAGCTACTCGAACATCATGTTCTGCTAAAAATGCACGCTCATTTTCATTTAATACTACACCATGCGCAATAACTGTTGGGCGTTTAAACAATCCGCAACTTGCTGCATATTCTACCGGACGTTTTCCGTACTGCGCTTCAATATCACGTACTTCACGCTCTGTTTCCGAAAGGTGAATATGAACCATAGTTTGATTTTCTACTGCAATACGTGCGCACTCTTCTAACAGTTCTGTGGAACATGTATATGGACTATGCGGTGCAACCATCGTAGTTAACATTCCACTTTCGTTATAATAACGCTTCACATATTTCTCGGCTTCTTCAATTGCTTTCTTTTCATCTTCTTTCGTTCCAAAGCTAAATAAAGTTCTTGAAACAGCAGCGCGCATCCCACTCCTTGATACCGTTTCCATAATTGCATCTTGATCTACTCCAATTGGATTAAACATATCAGAGAATGATGTCGTACCACTTTTCACCATTTCAAGTAATCCTAATTCCGTACTAGCGACCGCAAGCTCTGGAGTAAACTGACTTTCAAGTGGCCAAATTCTCGTCTCAAGCCATGGCTGTAATAACATATCATCGCCAATACCTCTCAAAAGACTCATAACAACATGTGTATGTGTATTTACAAGCCCTGGTAAAACCCACTTCCCTTTCATGTCAATTACTTCATCTACTTCAAAATCGTTAGCGAATTCTCCGCTATTTACTTCTATAATTTGATCATTTTCTACAATGATATATCCATTTTCTAACACTTCATTTTTTTCATTCATCGTTGCAATTGTAGCGTTTACATAAGTTGTTTTCAAAAGTATTTCCCCTTTCAACTCTATGAAGTTCCCTTTAATAAGTTACCACCATTATAGTAACTTATTAAAGATTAAGAGTCAAAAGATAATTTTAATTCTTTCGTTATCTTTTCCTTCAAAATGCCATATTGCTTTTCATCTGTATCTGCAAATGCTTCTTCACGATTTGATTCCACCCCCATATACTTCAATTTTTCATTAAATTGCGTCTCTGTAAAATCAAACATCTTCCCATCTATACAGTTATAAAAGTGCCACACCTCTCCTACTTTCGTCTTTTTAATTTTCCCTCCGTATATTTCTTGAACGACTAGAGCTGTTACACCACATTGTCCCTTTGCCGGATTTTCGCTCGTCCACTTTGAACTTGTTTCAATCGACCACGATTTTTTTAACATTTCATATATTTGTTTTGTCTTCACATTATCCACTCTCATCTTCCCCTGACATTAATAGTTTTACACATCATATTGCAAAAGAGGTAAAAATCGATTCTTACATACTGTTGATGGTGTCTCTCCAATTAGCTTTGCTCCCATTTTCAAGTAATAGCCTTTTGCATTCGGATCACTATCAATCGTAAACCTTTTTATTCCTAATTCATTTGCTTTTTCTATTACAAACTTCCAAAGTATTTTCCCGTAACCTTTTCCTTTGTAGCGAGGATGAATGTATAAAAAATCGAGAGCATTTTCATTACGTAAAAATGAGAAAAATCCAATCTTCATATTATTTTTTTCTAAAACATATACAAAATTATATTTTATGTACTCTTCTGTAATTGTTAAATCTGCCTTACAAGAAAGTATGAATTCTTCACTATAATTCCACGTTGCTTTTGAATGTAGTGCGAGTTCACTTAATTCATCTGCTTCTGCTAATGCAGCTTCTCGTATTTGCATAGTTTATTTATCCTCTCTTTTATTACTTGTAGTTCTATTTTCACATTCCATAGTAAAATATGATATTTTACAATTATTCTATAAATATCTTTACTATCCCTCGCTGCAATACTTACATCTCCACGCATTTAGTTCATAAAATAAAAGCGAACACTCAACTACAGAGCAGTATTACACGTGCTCCTTATAGTTCAGTGCTCGCTTTTTCTCAAAGTAGAGCTACGTCTTTTACAACGATTCTAGTAACTTTTTAACAAAATGAATGGAATGATGTGAAGCCGAAACACAATTATCTTCAAATGCTTCAATACCAGACGCTTCTTCTGTATCTGTTATAGATCTAACTGCTATAAATGGAATCGTATTGGCATAACAAACGTGAGCTATACTTGCTGTTTCCATATCTACACAAAGTGGGTTGTATGTAGAAATTATTTCTGTACGGCCACTCTCACTTATAAAAGCCTCTCCAGTAACTATCTTTCCGAAATAAACATTTTGAGTAAATTGATTGTTCTCGATTACTGCTCGGCTTAATTCAAGAAGTTTACTATCCGTTTTAAAATATACACTTTCCATCCATGGATGATATTCAGTTAATATTCCTTCATCCACGTCGTGATACGCTATTTCTGTTGAAATGACTGTATCTCCAATTTTCAACACTTTATCGATTGCTCCTGCAACACCTGTTACAATAATATGCGTCACATTAAACTTATCTATTAATATTTGAGCTGCAATAGCTGCATTAACTTTACATACACCACAATATAATGCAACAACTTCTACATTTTCATATGTCCCACTATGAAACGTTAACATCGCAAGATTCGTTATTTTTTTATTAGACATATCTTCAATAAAAGGCATAATTTCATCTTCTGATGGCCCAATAATTCCAAATTTCATATACTCATCTCCTCACTAAATTTATATATAAAACTTATATAGGCATTCAATCGATCTTCAAATATATAAAGCCGCTACGCAAACTCCATTAGCGACTATCCGTACTATTTATAAATATAAGCCCGAACTACAAACAGTTTGGGCTTAGCTTTCATTCTCATTTATTATGCGCATCTAACCAAGAAATTAAATCTTTAAACACTTCATCTCTATTCACTTCATGGAACATTTCATGTCTTCCATTTTCATATAAACGTAGTGTAACATCTTTCACACCACATTTTTTATAGTTTTCATAAACTTCTTTTACACCTTTTCCCATATCTCCAACAGGATCACGATCACCAGAGAATATATGTATTGGAAGATGTTTTGGCGTCTTCTTGTATTCTTCTAGTTTATTTACTTCTAATACACCAGAAAACAGTTCTCTATAAAAACTCGTCGTACAAATGAATCCACATAACGGATCCGCGATATATTTATCAACTTGATTTATATCTGAAGATAACCAATCAAATTTCGTACGATTTGGCTTAAAGTTCGAATTGAAGTTTCCGAAAGATAAAAAGTTTAGCACTGGACTTTTCGTTTTTGCCCCACGCAATTTCATTTCGATTGTTGCTACTTTATGACCAATAGCCCCTAAAAGCCCTGGATCTCCACCTGTTCCTGAAATCAGAAATCCATCATATAGTTCACCCCTAAGTTGTACAGCACGTCTTGATAAAAAAGAACCCATACTATGTCCTAGTAAAAACAAAGGACTTGACTGCTCTTCTTTTATCCTTTCTGAAACAAAGATAACATCCGATACAACTTGATTCCACCCTATATTTGGTTCAAAATGACCATAATCTTCTTCTTTTTTTACTGTTTTCCCATGTCCTTTATGATCATGCGCATAAACACCATACCCTGCTTCCAATAAAGCATCTACAAATTCTATATACACCCCTGCATGCTCTGTCATGCCATGTGCAATTTGAATAATTCCTCTCGGATCTCCTTCTGGTAACCACTTACGCAAATAAATTTCCGATCCATCCAATGCCGTAACGAAACTTTCCTGTACGTTCATTTCGTCAGCCCCCAACTCTATTATGTATCTCAAAATAATGAATATCCGTTCATTATTCTTATTATGTATTATATGCAATTGCTTTCATTATGACAAATACTGTACTTTTCCGATTAGCTATCAAACTATTATGTTGACGAATAACCAATAAAATTATATAGTTACTTACATAAAGTAATTATTATATTTTTAGGAGGTTTCTATTATGCCATCACTATTTTTAGCACATGGTTCACCAATGCTTGCTATTCAAGATACAGACTATACACGATTTTTAAAAACACTTGGAGAAACATATAAACCGAAAGCAATTGTTATTTTCACTGCTCACTGGGAAAGTGAAGTATTAACGATTTCCTCATCAGATAACGAGTACGAAACAATTTATGATTTTGGAGGTTTTCCCCCTGAGTTATACGAAATCAAATATCGTGCGAAAGGCTCTTCTAGCATTGCATCTATGTTAGAAACAAAATTTAAGAACAAAGGTATTTCAGTCCATCATAATATGACGAGAGGTTTAGATCATGGTTCATGGACACTCCTGCACCGCATGTATCCAAAAGCAAATATTCCTGTCGTGCAAATATCAGTAAATCCATTCCTTTCTGCAAAAGAACAATTTGAAATTGGAGAAGCACTTAAAGGACTTGGACAAGAAGATATTTTAGTAATCGGGAGTGGCGTTACCGTTCATAATTTACGAGCACTGAAATGGAATCAAACTACACCTGAAAAATGGGCAATTGAATTTGATGATTGGATTATGAAACATATGCAGAATAACGATAAAGATGCATTGTTTAATTGGGAGAAAAATGCGCCTCATGCACAATTAGCAGTACCAAGAGCAGAACATTTTGTTCCTTTATTTATCGCTATGGGCAGTGGTGAAAGTGACGGAAAAGTCATTCACCGTAGTTACGAGCTTGGTACATTAAGTTATCTTTGCCTTCAATTTTAAAGAAAAAGGATGAAGCATTCATTGCTTCATCCTTTTTTCTATTTCATTCACTTAGTTAACTAACTTCCAAATGTTGTTTCTCTGATACCTCTTCGTTCTTATTATGAAAATAAACCCAAATGCATGCAATAAATAATAGTGATGATGTAGAGAAGAAAACATATTGGAAGCCTGCATGAGCTGCAATTTGCCCCCCAAGCACTGGACCAATCATATTTCCTAAAAACTGAAACGACTGATTATATCCAAATATTCGTCCCGTTACATGGGTTGGCGTATGTTGTTTTAGTAGAGTTTGTACGGAAGGTAATAATCCTGCTTGTGCGATACCTAATAAAAATCGAAGAATTAATAGTTGCCAAGCTGAGGTTACAAATGCTTGCGGGATAAAGATAATCCCTGCAGCAAACAATGCTACTACTAATGTTTTTTGAGGACCGATATGATCTGATAATCTTCCTAATTTAGGCGCTGCCAAAATAACTGCTAATCCTGTCGCAGACATAACTGCCCCTGCAATCATTTCGATATGATCTGTTCCTGGTCCTTCCAAATTCTTTACGTACAATGTAATAATAGGTTGAATTGACATATTGGCAAGTTGAATAATAAATGTTGTTACAAATAAACTAATAATTACATGCTTTGCTGGGACCATCGTCCATACTTTTTTTTGCTGTACCTTTTTTGCTTGAGCAGAGTGATTTTCTTCATGTAGGAAGAAAAAGACGATGAGGAAGGAAAGGAATAAGAAAGCTCCTGTAACAAGAAAGACATGACGCATTCCAATTAACTCAGACAAATAACCGCCTAGTAATGGTCCGAGTAATGAGCCGCTCACGCCCCCGGTTGAAATTGTGGAAATTGCCCAACCTGAATGCTCTTTCGGAGTTTCTGCTGCAATAAATGTCATTGCGGTTGAAAGGAAACCAGATACTGCTCCCATCAAAAATCTAAGTGCGACTAGTTGATACACATCCGTTACAAACCCCATAAGCGTCATAATAACCGCCATACCAAGGCTAGCACGTATAAGCATCAATTTCCGTCCATGTATATCACCAAGCTTTCCCCATATTGGTGATACAATCGCACCCATTAAAAATGTTACACCAAATGCAAGTCCCGACCACTGTGCAATACTCGAAGTGCCAGTCACTCCTAACTCCTCAATATAAAAAGATAAAAAAGGAATTACTAAACTCATACCGGCTGCAGTGGTAAAACAACCTAGCCAACAAATCATTAAATTTCGTTTCCAGCTGGCCATTTTCACACCTTCTTTCATTCGATACCCATTCTACACCTTTTCTTGTAAAAAGTTTAGTAATTTGATTTAGACGTAATATTCATTACAAAAGCCGCCATTTCCTAGCAAAAACCATGTAAATTCCACATTTTTTTCATAATAAAACCAACTCCCCTATATGGAGTTGGTCAATTATCTTCTAGCGGTATTAAACGAGCATTGCAACTTCTCTCATAAAACTCAATCGGACCTGCTTGTCCAATAATTGCATATTCATATCCGTCTTGCTTCATATTATATAAACAATGATGCAACAATTCTTTCCCTACACCTTTCACACGATTTCGTTTCGCTGTCCCCATCGGACCAAATAGTCCTTTCTTTCCCCTGACTACATCATAACAAGCGAAACCTACTATCGCTTCGCCCTACTTTGCAATATAAATAGGTACCTTTTCTTTATATGTCCGAAATCCATAATCTATCGACTGTAACCAGCGTTCACCAAATTCCCCCGTAACAAAACGTACTAATGTTTCAAAATCAGAAGAGCTAGCTCTTCTAACATTACAAAATAATTTATTATAAATGAGATCAAAGTATTTTAAATCAACCGCTAAATCTCTTGGTTCAGCTATAATACGTAACACATCTTTTTGTAATTCTTTGTTTATAACTTTTTCACTCACTGTACCTAAACGAAATAATGCATATATTACATGTCCTTCATTTATTAATACTTGCTGAAAACGTTCCATACGTTTCTTCGCTATTTGCAAAATTTCTAGCGTTTTATTAGCTAATTTATATTGTTCTATTTTTATGTACTCTATTTCATATTGTTCTTGTAAAGAAAGTTCTTCTAAAAAATCCGTGCCAACTTTACGAAACAAATACATATATAACTCTGCGCACACTCCTGTACCTTCTTTACACATGCCGATAAAAAGATGAACTGGTTGAATTATATTATATTTAGTCTCTTTTGCCGCAATCTCCAGTATTTTATGAACACGTTTTGTAAATTGGAATTCCCCCATATGTATCTCCATCCTCAACTACTTTACTAACAAACCGTAACCATAAATAATTGAAACAATTATTCCAACTACCAATATACCTGGAAGTAAATTCGCTACTTTAATTTTAATAAATCCAAGTAAGTTTAATCCAATGGCGAATATCATAATGCCGCCCGTAGCTGTCATTTCCACTATAAATTGATTCATTAATTCTTTCGGGACAAAACTATTAATCTGTGTTGCAAAAATGGCAATAGCACCTTCATATAAAATAACTGGAATCGCTGAAAATACTACGCCGATTCCTAGAGTTGTCGTTAATATAATCGAAATGAATCCATCGATAATCGCCTTTGTGAATAAAATATTATGATTTTCGCGAATTCCACTGTCCAATGCACCAAGTATCCCCATCGCGCCAATTGCAAAAATAAGCGTCGCTGTTACAAACCCTTCTGATATACTCCCTTTCCCCTTCGATCCAACTTTATTTTCTAACCAATCTCCTAACAGTTTTAACTTTTCTTCTAATTGTAACCATTCCCCAATTACAGTACCAATAACTAAACTTAGAATCACAACAAGAAAGTTTTCACTTTTTAATGCCATTTGAAGGCCAAGTACAGTTACCGCTAAACCGATTGCATGCATAATTGTTCCCTTCATACTTTCTGGAATCTTACTAAATAATTTACCAAGTAAAGTACCGAATATAATACAAATGCCATTTACAACTGCCCCTAATATAACCATTTCTCATTCTTCACCTTTCGAATTCTTTATTTCTATATTTTGGTTTACACATTGATTTACAAGTTATCTATATGTTAACTTAATATTGAGAATATTAACAAATGAATTTCACTACTATAACCCGTTTTTTTGTAACTATACATATTTCAATAACTACCTTTAGTGGATTCATTTTAATCTAAATGCGGAAGTTTTCAATAACGGGATAAACTCAAAAGGAAGGTATATATGAAAACTTTACTAAAACGATTTCTGTTAATAGCCTTTTGTATTACACCAATTGTTGTATTAATCAACTACTCTTTTATTTCAAAAGCGAAAGACAAACCCGATTTGCAAAGCAAATCTAGTAAAACAGTTACAAAAAGCAAAAAGAAAATAGAAGACCCGGAAATTACACTCACTTTCTCTGGTGATACAATGTTCGATTGGCAATTACGTCCTATTATCGAAAAAAACGGGGCTGATTATCCATTCCAACATGTAAAAGAAGAAATAACAAAAGCAGATATTTCCTTTGTTAATTTAGAGTCGGCCTTTACAACGAGAGAAAAGAAAGCACCTGGGCAATTGTTTTGGATTAAAAGTGATCCATCTACACTACAAGCCATTAAAAACACTGGATATGACATCGTAAATATTGGGAATAACCATACACTTGATTATGGGCAAGATGGATTATTAGACACTATCTCTCACGTAGAAAAATTAAAGTTCCCTTACATCGGGGCCGGAAAAAATGCAAAAGATGCATATACTGCACGAGAAATGACCGTAAAAGGGAAAAAGTTCAAATTTCTTTCCTTCGTTCGATTTATGCCTGATTCTAATTGGGTAGCTGGTGACAATAAACCTGGCGTTGCGAACGGATATGATTTAAATCTTGTAACTAAAACAATTAAGGAGCAAAAACAAGATGCAGACTATTTAATCGTCTATATGCATTGGGGCGTTGAAAAATCAAATCGTCCAGTAGAATACCAAAAACAATATGTACCTAAAATGGTTGAAGCAGGTGCTGACGCTATTGTCGGAAGTCACCCGCATTGGTTACAAGGGTTTGAGTATTATAATAAAGTTCCTATTGCTTACTCATTAGGTAACTTTTTGTTCCCGAGTTATGTGAATGGAAAAAGTGCAGAAACTGGCGTCTTAACTTTAACTTTTAAAGGAAAGGATGTCCAAATGTCATTTAACCCTTACATCATTCGTAATAACCAAGTTTCCCCAGTAAATGAAGAAGAAAAGAAAAAAGCTCTACAATATTTACAAACGGTTTCAACTGATGTAGAAATTGATAGTACTGGAAAAATAATAAACACACGTAACTAAACAGCACGAAATCTATTTCTCTGTAACAAATACTACAGAATAGTTGATAGACATACTGAAAGACTTGTTAGAAAACGTTTTTAGAATATTTATAGCAATCCTGCTTTTATGCTCCTTTTTTCTGTTAGACTACTAAAAAAATAAAGGGAGAAAGAAAACTTTTTCCCTTTGAATTTTCATTGTACATAATCATTCGTATCGCGATATATTTTTGGTTAACTAGCTTTCTCCTTCATGAATTTGGAGAGTATTTCGTTTAACTATAAAAAGATAGAACAAGTAGCATTTTCCTTGCTTGTATCTATCTTTTTTTATTTTTTTTACTAAATAAGCAAATCAAACAAAACAGGATTTTTATTAAGCTCCACAAATTGAATATTATTTTCTTTAAAACGAGTAATTAATTGCTCATAATCTTCTTTATGTTTTAATTCTACCCCGACCAGCGCTGGACCATTTTCTTTATTATGTTTCTTAATATACTCAAAGCGCGTAATGTCATCTTCTGGTCCTAATCCTTTATCAAGAAATTCTCTTAGCGCACCTGAACGCTGCGGAAATTCAATGATGAAATAATGCTTTAACCCTTCGTAAATGAGAGAACGTTCTTTCATTTCTTGCATTCTATCAATATCATTATTTCCACCACTTAGCGTACATACAACTGTTTTACCTTTTATTTCATCCCTGTATAAATCAAGTGCTGCAATAGAGAGTGCACCAGCCGGTTCAGCTACAATTGCATTTTTCTTATACAGTTCTAAAATCGTCGTACAAACCTTTCCCTCTGGTACTAAAACAATGTCATCAATGACATCTTTACAAGTTTCAAATGTTAACTTCCCTACTTTTTTGACAGCTGCTCCATCAACAAAACTATCTATTTTCTCTAATGCTACATTTTCGTTTTGAAGGAAAGCCTCTTTCATAGATGCAGCCCCCATCGGCTCTACACCAATTACCTTTGTAGCTGGACTAACACCTTTCACATATGTACCTACACCCGATGCTAACCCACCGCCGCCAATTGCTGTAAAGAGATAATCAACTGCCTTATCCATATCGTGCATAATTTCAACAGCTACTGTTCCTTGCCCTGCAATTACATACGGATCATCAAACGGATGCACAAATGTCATCCTATTTTCCTCACAATAGCGCTGCGCTTCTTGAAAAGCACCATCAAATGTATCACCAACTAACATGATTTCTGCAAAGCTACCACCAAAAAATTGAACTTGTGATACTTTCTGTTTTGGTGTCGTTGTTGGCATAAAGATTTTCGATGGAATATTTAATAAATTACACGTATACGCAACTCCTTGTGCGTGATTGCCAGCACTTGCACAAACAACACCATTTTGTAATTGTTCTTTCGACAAACTTTGAATTAAATTGTATGCACCGCGAATTTTGAAAGACCGAATTACTTGCAAATCTTCTCGTTTAATATACACCTCACATTCGTATTTTTCAGATAAAACCTTATCACGTTGCAAGGGCGTTTTCATGACGATATCCTTCATACAGTTATGAGCCATAAGGATATCTTCAATCTTCACTCTCTCCTTCACATTTTGCACCATTTTCTATCATCCTTATCTCTTTTATTTTGACTCAATCAAAATTCGGCACCTTTAAAACTGCACCTGTATTCGCCGATGTTACCATCTGAGAATATCGTCCAAGCCAGCCCGTTTTCACTTTCGGTTCTGGTCGTTTCCATTCTTTTTTACGTTTTTCTAATTCCTCATCACTCACTCTTACTTCTAGCAAGCGTTCCTCAACATCAATACATACAATATCCCCTTGTTCAAGTAGTGCGATTGTTCCACCCGCAGCTGCTTCTGGTGAAATATGCCCTACCGAAATGCCACGTGAAGCTCCAGAGAAACGTCCGTCCGTTAATAATGCAACCTCAGCACCTAATCCCATTCCAGCGATTGCTGATGTTGGTGCTAACATTTCAGGCATACCCGGTCCGCCTCTTGGCCCTTCATAACGAATGACAACTACATCTCCTTTTTTCACTTTCCCAAGCATAATGCCAGCCAATGCCTCATCTTGTGAATTAAAAATAACGCAAGGTCCTTCAAATCGTTTTACTTCGGTTGCCCCGCTTTTAATAACCGCTCCATCTTTCGCTAGATTTCCTTTTAAAATACGTAAGCCCCCCTCTTCACTATGAGGGTTTTCAAGAGAATGAATCACTTCCTTATCTTTAATCTCTGCATGAGCAATGTTTTCTCTTAATGTTTGCCCAGTAGCCGTAATACGGTCTAAATGAAGTACCCCTTCTTTTCTGCTCATCTCTTTCAAGATTGCACTAATTCCGCCCGCTCGATCAATATCTTCCATATGCCAGTTAGAAGCTGGACTTACTTTACATAAATGCGGTACACGTCTTGAAACAGCATCAATACGGCTCATATCATAATCTAGCCCTGCCTCTTGTGCGAGTGCTAGCGTGTGTAATACTGTATTCGTTGATCCACCCATCGCCATATCAAGTGCAAAAGCATCGTCAATTGCTTCTTCTGTTACAATATCACGCGGCTTAATATCTCTTTCAATTAAAATTTTCAGTTTCTCTGCTGCTTGTTTAATTAACTCTTCACGTCTTGGATCAATTGCTAAAATACTACCGTTTCCAGGAAGGGCTAAACCTAATACTTCACATAAACAGTTCATAGAGTTCGCTGTAAACATGCCGGAACAAGAGCCACAAGATGGACAGCCATGATCTTCAATATCTTTTAATTCTTCTTCTGAAATTTTCCCAGATTGATAAGCTCCTACCCCTTCAAAAACAGAACTAAGGTCAACAACTTCCCCCTTAGATGTTTTCCCAGCTGCCATCGGTCCACCTGAAACAAACACAGTCGGAATGTTAATACGAAGAGATGCCATCATCATACCTGGTGTAATTTTGTCACAGTTTGGGATACAAATCATGCCGTCAAACCAATGTGCATTTACAACCGTTTCTACTGAATCTGCAATAATTTCACGACTCGGAAGCGAATAACGCATACCGATATGTCCCATCGCAATACCATCGTCTACTCCAATTGTATTGAATTCGAATGGTACCATACCTGCTGCACGAACGGCTTCTTTTACAAGTTTCCCAAACTCGTTCAAGTGCTTATGCCCTGGAATAATTTCAATAAAAGAATTACAAATCGCAATAAACGGCTTATCAAAATCCTCATCTTTCAAACCAGTTGCTTTTAATAAACTACGATGTGGCGCTTTATCAAAACCTTTTTTAATCATGTCGCTTCTCATCTTGTCAAATCCCCTCTTACGTATTTTTCACTTATATTCTCTTAATCTATTTCTTTACTAACGTTTTCTTTTCTGGTTCCTTAATCCAGCTCATCATTTCACGAAGCTCTGTTCCTACTTTTTCTAACTGATGATTTTGTTCTGCTTTTTTCATCGCGTTGTATGTTGGACGACCTGCTTGGTTTTCTAAAATCCATTTTTTCGCGAATTCACCTTGCTGAATTTCTGTAAGTACTCGTTTCATCTCTTTCTTCGTTTCATCTGTAACAATTCTTGATCCTGTTACATAATCTCCAAACTCTGCCGTATCTGAAATAGAATGGCGCATGTTCGTTAATCCACCTTCGTACATTAAATCAACAATTAACTTTAATTCATGCAAACATTCAAAGTATGCAATTTCAGGACGATATCCGCCTTCCGTTAACGTTTCAAAACCAGCTTTTACAAGTGCAGTTACTCCGCCGCAAAGCACAGCTTGCTCACCGAATAAGTCTGTCTCTGTTTCTTCCTGGAATGTCGTTTCAATTACACCTGCACGTGTACAACCTACACCTTTTGCATATGCAAGAGCTACATGTAATGCCGTGCCGGTTGCATCTTGATGCACTGCAACTAATGCCGGAACACCATTTCCTTCTTGGAATACACGGCGAACGAGATGACCTGGGCTTTTTGGTGCGACCATCGCTACGTCTACGTAACTTGGCGGATTAATTTGTCCGAAGTGAATATTAAATCCATGTGAGAAAAGTAACATTTGTCCTTCACGAAGATTCTCTTCTACTTCTGTTTTATAAACATGTGCTTGTTGTTCATCCGGCAATAATATTTGTACAACTTGTGCGGTTCGAACCGCTTCTGAAACGGACATTACTTCAAACCCATCAGCTTTCGCTACTTCATATGACTTACCAGGACGAACACCAACTACAACTTCCACACCAGAATCACGTAAATTTTGTGCTTGGGCATGACCTTGAGATCCATATCCGACTACCGCAACTGTCTTCCCTTGTAATAACTCTACTTTTGCATCTTGCTCATAATACGTTTTCATATTCCATACACTCCTTATAATTTGTTTACTTGTAGTACATTGATTAATTTTTCCAGCTGACTGATGAGTAATGTTGCTTCTTGTTCTGTACAAACTGTTGTTAACTCCATTTCATTTTCATTTAAATTTAATGAAGAAATATAATAACCACGCCGAGCAAAAATTCCACTTATGCGTAATAAGACGTTTGGGTCGTTATGGATAACTAGTGAAAAAGTATGACTCATTCTTCCCACCTCTTCATCATCATTTCATTATTCCCTTTGTTTGGCGGAACCATCGGAAATACGTTTTCACCTTCTTCTACACAAAAATCAACTACGACAGGACCTTCATGAGCAAATGCTTCTAACATCACTTGTTTCGCCTCGGTTGAATTTTTCGCTCTTAATCCTTTCACTCCATAAGCTTCTGCGACTTTCACAAAGTCTGGCGATCCAATTTTTGATTCTGACAAACGATTTTCATAAAACATTTCTTGCCATTGCCTTACCATCCCTAAAAATTTGTTATTTATAATAAATACTTTTACAGGGATGTTATTTTCAGCAATTGTTTGTAATTCTTGAATGTTCATTTGAAAAGAAGCATCGCCTGCAATACAAATGACGAGTTCTTCTTCTTTCGCAAGCTGAGCACCAACTGCCGCCGGGAAACCAAACCCCATCGTTCCTAGTCCGCCAGATGTTAGAAAAGTCCGTGGGTTTTTCGCTTTATAAAAATGTGCAGCCCACATTTGATGCTGTCCTACTTCTGTCGTAACAATCGCTTCACCGTTCGTTAATTCACTTACTAGACTAATAACATGCTGTGGTTTTAACTCACCTTCTTTTTGATTGTAGGAAAGAGGATATTCCTCCTTCCATTCCTCTATTTTCGTAAGCCATTCATTTGTTTGTGTACGAATTGGCATATGCAACAACATGTGTAACGCTTTTTTCACATCTCCAACAATCGGATATTCCACAGTTACATTTTTATGGAACTCCGAAGGATCTATATCAATATGTACCTTTTTCGAATGCGGAGAAAAGAGTTCTAATTTTCCTGTTACACGATCATCAAAGCGAACACCTAAAGCAAGTAGTAGATCACATTCAGTGACTGCCATGTTTGCAGCATACGTTCCATGCATGCCGAGCATTCCTAAAAATAATGAATCTCCCGGCGGATATGCACCAAGTCCCATTAAAGTGGAAACGACAGGAATACGGTTCTCCCTCGCAAACTTGATGAGTTCTTCAGATCCACCTGAATGAATGACGCCTCCTCCAATATATAGAAGTGGGCGTTTAGCTTTTGAAATTTCTTTAGCCACTTCTCTAAGCTTCCTACTGTCTGGCATAGGCTCTATTTTGTATCCTGGAATCTCAATTACTTCATTATAAAAACTTGTTACCTTTTCATTTTGAACATCTTTTGGAATATCAATTAATACTGGTCCTGGTCGCCCGCTTTCGGCGATGTAAAAAGCTTCTTGTACAGTACGTGATAAATGATTCACATCACGAACTTGGTAATTATGCTTCGTAACAGGTACTGTAATCCCGACAACATCTGCTTCTTGAAATCCGTCTTTTCCGATGAGAGATTTTGCAACTTGCCCTGTAATAACAACTAAAGGAATCGAATCCATATAAGCATCTGCTAAGCCCGTAACTAAATTCGTCGCTCCTGGCCCAGAGGTAGCAAAGACTACCCCGACCTTTCCAGAAGCTCTCGCATACCCTTCAGCCGCATGAATGGCAGCTTGCTCATGACGAGTTAAAACGTGCTTCAATCCACTTCCATATAACGCATCGTATACTGGCAAAATCGCTCCGCCCGGATAACCGAAAACAGTCGTTACACCTAATTTTTTCAAGCATTGAATAACGTGTCCGGCACCTGTCACTTCTTCGCACTGTAATTTCTCACATGTTGTATACTGTTCCTCCATTTCGATTAACTCCTCTCCCTTTCTACGCTAAACTTTCCGCCAGTCCTGGAACACGTACTCCTCTTTCTCTCGTCAATTTTTTAAACTCTTCAGTTAATCGTTTCGTTACACTTCCTGGTTTCCCATCTCCAATTTCTCTAGAATCAACTTTTACAACTGGAATTAACTCTGCTGCCGTTCCTGTTAAAAACACTTCATCTGCTACATATACGTCATGGCGAGTAAATGGCCTTTCCTCACACGAGATATTAAGACGCTCACATAACTCGATAACACTATTTCTCGTAATACCTTCTAGCGCCCCTAAATACGAAGGAGGTGTTAGCACTTTTCCATCTTTCACAATGAAAACATTATCTCCAGACCCTTCACAAACATATCCTTGTTGGTTAAGCATAAGCGCCTCGAGTACGCCTGCTTGCGCTGCTTCAATTTTTACAAGTACATTATTTAAATAGTTCATTGACTTAATACGTGGATCTAATGCATCTGGCGTATTACGTCTTGATGCTACAGATACAACGCTTAGTCCATTATCATAAAATTCCTGAGGGAATAACTTTAATTGTTCTGCAATAATAATTACGCTCGGTTTCACGCAACTCCTCGGGTCAAGCCCTAAATCCCCTTTTCCTCTTGAAACAATTAATCTAATGTAGGCATCAGCGTATTCATTTTTTTGAAGTGTCTGTAAAACGGCTTCTTCCATTTCTTCTACCGGCATTGGAATCGTCAGTAAAATAGATTTCGCCGATTCATATAATCGTTTCACATGTTCTTTTAGACAAAATACATTTCCTCCGTAACTACGAATCCCTTCAAATACACCGTCTCCATATAAAAAACCGTGATCATATACTGAAACAACTGCCTTTTCTTTTTCTACAAATTCCCCATTCATATAAATGTACTGGTTACCCATCTCACATCGCTCCTCTTTTTTTCTCTCTATTTTTGCAATCTATTTCTACATCGATTGCTGAGATAAGTATTTTAACAGAATATTCAGTATATAAATCTTAAAAATATACTCATCTCAACAATCGATTACGTACATACTTGTAGCAATCCATTGCTGAGACGAGGGAATCGTGGTACCACTCAGCTTCCTTACACTTCTCACGAAATATAAGCTTTGCAAGTCCAATTAGACTTTTGTTTTTCTATCGGAAACAATTCCGCTACTTTTTACTAGTTTTCAAAAGTAGTGCTCCGAGGTGATCTTCAATGATTCGATTGTTACTACCCTCACAGCCTTGGGGCAGCTCTCTGAAACAATCTATATCATTTACTCTCCTCTTCCACGCATTCTTTTATTCTATTTTTATAAAAGAAAAACTCTCGCCTCAGCAATCAACTACTACAACTTAGTAGCTTTGATTGCTGAGGCGAGAGTTTCGCGTTACCACTCAGCTTCCTTATACTTCTCGCGAAATATAAGCTCTGTAGGTCCAATCAGACCCCCGTCCTTTTACTGGAGACGATGCCGCCGCCCTCTACTCAGTTTCCCTTTCGCAAGCGATGCTCCGAGGTGATCTTCAATGATTCGATTGCTACTACTCTCACAGCCTAGGAGTAGCTCTCTGAAACGATCATAATCATCTACTTTCCTCTTCTTTGCATATACAACATATAAAGTTAGAAAATTCTTAATTAACTTTTATTTGTTACACGTATTATAGGACGCGGTTCTTTTCATTGTCAACATGTTTTTTAGAAAAAAATAAAATTCATTCTATTTACTAGAAATCTATTTATTTTTTCTCAAAACAAAATCGGAATGAACTTCTTACACATACTCATATATTACTTAAGTATGTTCGCATTACTACATAAAGAAAAACTACTGACAAACATATAAAATTTATGGGGAGATGAGAATAATATGTTAAAAGGAAAAGTAGCGTTAGTTACAGGAGCAAGCCGAGGAATTGGACGTGCTATTGCTAAACGTTTAGCAAATGACGGTGCATTGGTTGCTGTTCATTACGGTAATCGAAAAGATGACGCTGAAGAAACTGTTCATGAAATTCGATCAAATGGTGGCCAAGCTTTTTCTATCGGCGCAAATTTAGAATCCTTACACGGTGTAGAAAACCTTTATAACGCTTTAGATACTGAATTACAAAAGTGCACTGGTGAAACACAATTTGATATTTTAATAAACAATGCCGGCATTGGTCCTGGTGCTTTTATTGAAGAAACGACTGAACAATTTTTTGATAGAATTGTTTCAGTAAATGCAAAAGCACCATTCTTTATCATTCAACAAGCACTGCCACGTTTACGTGACAATAGCCGAATTATTAATATTTCATCCGCTGCGACCCGCATTTCTTTACCTGATTTCGTTGCATATAGTATGACGAAAGGCGCTATTAATACAATGACTTTTACGCTAGCAAAACAGCTTGGAGCACGAGGAATAACGGTGAATGCAATACTTCCAGGATTTATTAAAACAGATATGAATGCAGAACTCTTGAGCGACCCGATGATGAAGCAGTACGCTACTACTATTTCCGCTTTCAATCGCTTAGGTGAAGTAGAAGACATTGCCGATACTGCTGCATTTCTCGCTTCTCCAGACAGCCGCTGGGTTACTGGACAATTAATTGATGTGAGCGGAGGATCTTGTTTATAAAAAACATATATTTTCAAATCTTTTTTATTGCGCAATAAAACAATTTATATAATACTATATAAAATATATACATTTAGGAGGATTACAGTAATGTCCGAAAAAACATACGAACTCGCAACCTTCGCAGGCGGTTGCTTTTGGTGCATGGTAAAACCATTTGATGAACTTCCAGGTATTCATAAAGTGCTTTCTGGCTATGCAGGAGGTCATATAGAAAATCCAGCATATGAACAAGTAAAAGCTGGAACATCTGGACATTTAGAAGTTGTTCAAATTACATTCGATCCTTCTATTTTTCCTTATCAGAAATTACTAGACTTATATTGGCCACAAATCGATCCAACTGATGATGGCGGACAATTTTTTGACCGTGGTCCATCTTATCGTACCGCTATTTTTTATCATAACGAAACACAAAAAGCGCTTGCTGAAAAATCAAAACAAGCTCTTGCAGAAAACGGTATGTTTAAAGATCCAATCGTGACTGAAATTCGTCCTGCTGCACCTTTTTACGAAGCAGAGGAATACCACCAACATTTCTATAAAAAGAACCCAGAGAAATATGGTACTGAGCAAAAGGAATCTGGTCGTGAAGATTTTATTAAAGAAAATTGGCAAAAAAAATAATAAAAATGCATCGTGCTTTCTTTACAAGTACGATGCATTTTTATCTTTGAAACAGGTACCATACAATTACAAAACCAATCGCTGTTAATGTCCAAATTATTATTTCGTTTTTCACTCTATTCTTTTTATTTGTCATTTCATCTTCTCCTAATAGTTATTAAACATATTCAAGATTTCCTTTGTTTAATTGCCCACTTGATGAACATAAATACATCCGTACAAATTCTTATAACAAGAGTACCAATGATTCCAATTGCAATTGAAATTACTAACATCTGTCCAAAACTAAAGAAGTTGTATATGTTATATAGAGTACGATACATACAAGTAGAAAATTTGGTAAAAAAAGCAAAAATCTTTTAAGCATTTCTTCACCTCTTCTTATGCTTTTAAACTACGTCTCCTACTGTAACTGTGAAATAAAACTTGTTCAAAAATGTCATATAAACCCTCATTTAACAAAAAAAAATAAGAATCCATTTTGAAAAGGATTCTTATCTTATTCAGCAAAATTAAGGTTTATTATATTCCACATATCTTATTCCATACTTACTCCCGAAATAGAATAATATTACTGGATATTTATTAGCATTTTAATATTTTGATTGCCCTACAAATATTAAGACGAATAAAACGGTTGAATCATCCAGTCGTAAAAAACTAATTACCCGGCAGGAGAATACCGCTCCAGCTACCTACATCGCATTGGCCAAATTCATTATTACCTACCGCTACCACCGTTCCGTCTGATTTAAGTCCGACCGTATGTGCACAACCAGCCGCTATTGCTACAATATCTCGCCAATCACTTACATTACATTGGCCATACTCATTCCAACCTACTGCCGCCACCGTTCCGTCTGATTTAAGACCGATTGTATGATTCGTACCAGCTGCTATTGCTACAATACCCCTCCAACCACTCACGTCACACTGGTTATGTTTACCATTCCCCACTGCCGTCACCGTTCCGTCTCGTTTAAGACCAACAGTATGAAGATAACCCGCTGTGACCGATACAATACCTCGCCAGCTGCTTATATTGCATTGGCCATATCGATTATTCCCCACTGCCGTCACTGTACCGTCCAATTTAAGACCGACTGTATGCCAGTCACCCGCCGCAACCGCCACAATATCTCGCCAGCCACTTACATTGCATTCTCCTTCTTTATTTCGGCCCACCGCCACTACCGTACCATCCAATTTAAGGCCAATAGTACGACGCCATCCCGCCGCAACCGAGACAATATTATGCCAATCGTGTACATTACATTGGTCATGCTTATTCCAACCCACAGCTACCACAGTACTGTCACATGCAAGACCGATTGTATGTGCATTACCCGTGTTCGTCGCCATATGAACATTACCCGCTGCGACTGCTTCAATATCACACCAGCTGCTTATATTGCATTCTCCTTCTTTATTTCGCCCCACTGCTACTACCGTGCCATCCAATTTAAGAGCAACGGTATGACCACGACCTGCCGCTATCGTATCTTTGGGCCACCGTTTCGCTTTTAACATTTCTTCTTTCGGTGAAATGTAATTCATGTTTTTCCTCCTTGCATATAAGCAACTGTATCCAAATAGATATTTTTATCTAATTTCATTATAAATGACCCAACTTTTTTTATAAATTTACAGCTACAAAAGAAGTCTATTATTACTTCTTCAAAAAATAAAAACCTCCAGTTTAAATACTAGAGGTTCCTTCTTTATTTCTTCAATCGTTCAATAAAATCGTTCAATTTATCAAGTGATTTCATATTCTGATTACAAGCTACACCATCTTTGCAAATATAGTTTCCCTTTTTAACGAAAGTTCCTGGTACATCACCTTTAATTTCCACTAAAAACATTCCTACTTCTTCATGCCCATGACATAATGAACAAATGCTTTTTTTATTTAAACTTTGAAAAGTTCCTTGCAGACCAACAAACTTATTTTTATCATTTTTCGCTATAATAAATTTCCTACTGGATCCTTTATCAATCCAGCTTAAATAGGATAATTCTTTCATATCCAGTTCTTCCATATCAGGAAGTTTTAACTTTTTCGCCTTAGGAAATAATTTTTTTAATGTTTGCGCTGTAACTTCCTGAAACGGAATGACATACGGATTTATTTTCATTAAAAACGATTCTGCATCTTCTCTATTTTGAACTGTTAATACCGTATCGATTAACTCTTTCTGTTCATCCGTTAAATTCTCAAATACATGTATTATTTTTTCAATCGCAAGTGATTTTAATGCTTGAATTACACCTCTATCATTTGCCGTTGCGTGCCCATTTGCTAAAATATAAGCTTGTGATTTTATAAAATTATATTGATCACTTCTAATAAAAGCTTCCATCTTTATCACTCCATACAAATTGTTGATCTAGTCTTATTGTATACAATGATTCAGTTTTTTGATATGTAAAAGATAACTTAGAAACAAACATTACATACATCGCCTATTCTCTATCGCTGCATTTCCTGACAAAAGAAACCATCGTCTGTTTTCCATTCTGCATATAATACGTCTTCAAATTTAGTAATTCCTTTTTGCTTTATTTGTTTATAAAGCCATCCTTCATCAAAACCTGCTTCCCTCAAATTATCCTTAACTACTTTCCCATCACTAATTAATGAAATCGGTAAGTATACAGGCTTATGTTTTAAACTTAAATCATTTATAGTAGGAGATTCATATTTACTTTTTTTCAATACACTTATGTTTCCGTTAGGTTCCAATATCATATACTCAACTTCTCGAATTGAAAATATATCTTTTTGTTGCCTAAGCATTTGTTGTAATTGGTTTATATCCAAATGATTTACGCTTAATTGTTCACGATCAATCTTTCCATTACGAATAATAATTGAAGGATATCCTTCAAAAAACCTTCTTGTTCCCCTTATTTTTTGTGTTATCACTTCTATAGTATAAATTAAAATTACCCAAACAAATACTGAATACAAAATAGACCATACTTTAATTTTAGGATCATATATTGAATTTCCAACGAGCTCACCTAGGACGATTGCAGAAATAAAATCAAAGGGCGTTAGCTGAGATATTTGTGTTTTCCCTAATATTTTTGTAGCAATTAATAGAACAAAAAAACCAACTAAAAGCTCTATCGTTATTTGTCCAATATGATTCATATATGTTCACCTTTCTACTTTTCAAGTGCTCTGTATACCATTTAATAAAAAAAACGGCACATTTTTTCTATTATCATGCCCGTTCACACCTCATATATCCAATACATATAAAACAAAAAGAGTCTGATTCAAAGTAATATATGAATCAGACTCTTTTCCTCTTATTTAGAATACACAATCTTTTTAATCGTTTCCCCAGAAAGAAAATATTCTTCTGCAAGTTGATGAATAGCAATTCCGCTTTTAAATGCTGCTTTAATCGCGTTATTTCTTTCATCTAATTGTTTTCTTCCTCCAGATCGTGTACCCCATTTATAATGTTTCGTTTCTTGTTTTGGAATGTAAATTGTTTCACCTTGTATATACTTTTGAATTTCAGCAATTAAACTTTCTGGTAAAACTGCCGCAGCCTTTACGTATTTCATTTCTGCTCGCCCCTTATTTTTTATGGTTCATTTCAATAAGGTGCAAAGCCAAATATAAAAAATGATACGAGCTCATTTAGGCGATTGTATATTACTTGTCTACCTCACGCAAAGTATCGCCATTTCCATACTTGGCTTTGCATGAGACGTTGCAGTGTCTGGCAATTGAATTATAATCGCCATATAAACACCTCCTAATATACCTTTTGCATTTTATTATATGATAAATTTCCTCTCCTTGCATCCACACCCTTCTTAAAGCACGAAATTACTTAGTTTGATATAATACTTTTTAATCAAATCAAAAATCATTGTGAGGTTACATTATGAAGAAAAAAATTATCATTACAATCGTTACACTATTCTTTATTATCACAGTATTATTCGGAACATACAAATTGATGAACGCAAGAAACTTTCAATTATTTGGAGATTTAACACAACGCGTAGAAACAAATGAAAAAGTAATCGCTTTAACTTTTGATGATGGCCCTACTAACAATGTAAAACAAATATTACCTTTACTGGATAAATACAACGCTAAAGCTACTTTCTTTTTAATTGGAAATGAACTAGAGAAAAATCTATCATTAGGAGAAGCTATCACGCAATCTGGGCACCAACTTGGAAACCATACATATTCTCATAATAGAATGGTTTTCAAAACACCTTCTTTTATTAAAGATGAAATAGAAAAAACGAATTCATTAATCCGGCAAACAGGATTTACAGATGAAATTGATTTTAGACCCCCTAACGGAAAAAAATTAATTGGGCTACCCTATTATTTAAATAAAAATAATATCGAAACGATTACGTGGGATCTTGAGCCTGATACTTTTTATAAATCTACAGCTGATAAAATTGACTACGTTAATAAAAATGTAAAACCAGGTTCTATCATTTTATTACACCCTATGTATGATAAATCTAATGAAAATTTACAGACCATTGAAGGTATTTTAGACTCTTTATCTAAAGAGGGATATCAATTCGTCACAGTAAATGAACTGCAAAAAAGAGCAAAATAAGGTGAAACTTTAATCAGTGGGGGGTGCCCATCCCCCACTTAACTTCTTCGCTTTCGCTGAGTTTTGAGGTGGGGGTCTTACTGCCCGGCAAATAAAAGGATAAAAAAGGTAGCGTATCATATAACGATACGCTACCTTTTTTGTTAAATAATTCCAAGCACATTTAGGAATACGATAATAATCGCAATTGGTGCGATATAGCGAAGTAAGAATAACCATAATACGAATAGTTTATAGCCTTTATTTTTACTTACACCAAGCTCTTTCATTAATACATCTTTCTTCATTTTTAAAGGAACAAAGATAGAAACTAATAGAACACCAAGCGGCATTAATACGTTACTAACTGCATAGTCCGATAAATCAAAAATAGTCTTTCCAAAAATCTTCAGATCACTTAATATACCAAATGATAATGCTGATGGTACTCCAACAACGAAGATTAATAATCCAACGATTAAAGCCATTTTTTCACGTTTCCCTTTACCTTTTGCAGTTAAAGATGCAACGCTAATTTCTAACATCGAAATTGCTGATGTAATAGTAGCAAAGAAGAATAGTAATAAGAAAACGATGAAGAATAATTTTCCGAACGCCATTTTACTGAAAATAGCTGGCAATACGATAAACAATAATCCTGGTCCTTGAGATGGTTCCATTCCAAATGCGAATACAACCGGGAATATCGCAAGTCCTGCAAGTAATGTAATAACGAGCGTTAAAGCTACAATAGAAAATGCTGAACGCGGTAAACTTTCTTCTTTCGGTAAGTATGAGCTATACGTTACCATAACGGCTACACCGACAGATAATGAGAAGAACGATTGCCCCATCGCATATAAAATAATTTCTGACGTTACGTTTGAGAAATCAGGTTGTAAGAAGAAGCGAACTCCTTCACCAGCACCGTCTAATGTAAGTGCACGAACAATTAAGACAAAGAATAAAACGAATAGTGCTGGCATGAAATATTTATTTACTTTTTCAACACCATTTTGTACACCTTTACTTACGATGAAAATAGTAATAAGGATGAATAATAGCTGTGACCCGACTGCTAAATACGGATTGGAAATGATTTCACCGAACGTAGCTTCGTACGCCCCATTTCCTTCCCACAGTCTACCTGTAATTGCATTCCATAAATATAATAAAATCCATCCTCCTACAACACTGTAGAAAGAAAGTAATATGAAACATGTTACAATTCCTAATTTACCTAACCACGGCCATAACGTTTTCGGTGCGATTTCTCTATACGCATCAACGGCCTCTTTTTGTGTACTTCTCCCAATAACGAATTCGGCTAATAATAGCGGTAAACCAATTAATAATGTGAAACCGATGAAAATAAGGAAGAATGCGCCGCCTCCTCCGATGCCGGCCATATATGGGAATTTCCAAATCGCCCCAAGACCAATTGCTGAACCTGCTGCAGCTAATACGAAACCTAATTTCGATGTCCATTGCTGTGAATTCATCTGTTAATCTCCTCTCTTTATCTTTTTCTGTTTTATAATTTGGTATTTATATTGTTCTATCAATACTTTTTTCTAATACGTTCACTTCCTCCCTAATAAAAAAACGTCCCTACGTAAATACGTAGGGACGACAAAAATATCGCGGTACCACCCTAGTTATGAAGATACAACAAAAGTAAGACCTAAATAAAAACGTCCCTACGTAAATACGTAGGGACGATAAATATCGCGGTACCACCCTAGTTGTGAAAAAATCTTCACCACTTTATTTGATAACGGTATAAACTACCGTCTTCCATTTCCTCATAATGTGAGATTTATGAAAGATGCTCCAGGACGAACTTCATGAATAATCTATATACTGATTCACACCAACCATCAGCTCTCTGAAATAGGGAGATTTTCACTACTATACCCTTTCATTGCCCAAATATTATTTTCCGAATTGATTACTATCATTTTTATCACACATTAAAAATAGTGTCAACTTATATTTTAAGTTTTTATGTCTTATATTCTATTAAAAAAATTTGAAATATGACTTTTGTATGAATAGTATTTGAACTTATATGGTTTATACTGTATTAACTTCTCTAACAGGTTTATAGTAGTATACGGTAAAGTGAAACTTTAATCAGAGGAGGATGCCCCACTGATTAAAGTTTCACCAATTTTGCGTTTACTCGTAGTAGCAGGGCTTCCACTTAACTTCTTTCTCCAGCCTCATTTTGAGGTAGGAGTCTTACTGCCCTCAAAGAGCGAGATACATGCAAGGCAACATGAGTAGGAGGAACAAATTTTGTCTACTTCAAAAGTTTTAAAAGGTACTGCTTTACTAAGCGGTGCAACAATGATTTCACGTATTTTAGGTTTTATATACTTCTTCCCTTTTCAATTATTAGTTGGAACACAAGGGGTCGCTTTATACGGATATGCATATACTTGGTATGGTATTTTATTAAGCTTTTCAACTGCCGGTATTCCTATTGCCGTCTCCAAATTTGTTGCAAAACATAATGCACTCGGTGATTATAGTACAAGTAAAAAATTGTATAGCTCGAGCATAAAATTAATGCTATTTATGGGCTTTTTAGGATTTTTAATTTTATT
Organism: Bacillus sp. EKM202B; assembly: GCF_011066025.1. Classification (NCBI taxonomy): domain Bacteria; kingdom Bacillati; phylum Bacillota; class Bacilli; order Caryophanales; family Bacillaceae; genus Bacillus; species Bacillus sp. EKM202B. The sequence goes on from NZ_JAAMNK010000017.1 coordinate 88,960, forward strand.
TATTGGAGCGCCTTACATATCACAATTTATTATTCGCTCTAAAACGCCAAATCCACAATTTATCGCTGACGTAACACTTACAATGCGGGCATTAAGTTTCGCACTTATTATCGTACCGGCTATGAGTGTTACACGCGGCTATTTCCAAGGTTTTCAACATATGAAACCAAGTGCTGTTTCTCAAGTCGTAGAACAAATCGCACGCGTTGTTTTCATTTTAGTTGGTAGCTTCATCGTTTCCAAAATATTAGGAGGTTCCGTAGCCTCTTCTGTTGCTGTTGCTACATTCGGTGCTGTTATCGGGGCACTTGCCAGCGTCTCTATTTTAATGCTGTACTGGAAAAAGTATAACGGATTAAAGCCTCCTGAAGGTGAATTAAAGTCAAGGGCATCCGATATTCCATTACGAAATATTTATATGGAATTACTTCGATATGCAATCCCAATTGTATTTGTGGGTATTGCAATTCCACTCTATACGTTAGTAGATCAATATACCGTAGCTGATGTCCTTAGAGCGATGGGAGAGCCTTTAGAAACCGCGAATGCAGTTTTCGCTTATATAACGAACTATGCACAAAAGTTAATTATGATTCCGGCTTCACTTGCAACTGGATTCTCATTAACAATTATTCCGGCTATAACGAAATCATTTACAAGCGGAAAACTAGAAGAATTACAAGAACAAATTTCAAAGATATTCCAAGTATTGTTATTCTTCACTATCCCAGCTGCATTTGGTCTTGCTAGCATCGCTTACGATGCATTTCGAATGATTTATGTAGATCCTAAAATTGCACTTGATGGATCACAATATTTAATTTCATTTGCACCTTCTGCTATATTAGGTGCGATTTTCACAGTTTCTGCAGCTATATTACAAGGCATTGATTATCAAAGAAAAACAATGATTGCATTCTCAATCGGTATTCTTGTGAAGATTGTAGTAAACATACCACTTTTACACTTATTCGGTGGACACGGTGCTGTACTTGGAACAATTCTCGGATACCTCGTTTCGAATATTATTATGTTGTATTGCATCATTAAGTTTGCGAAATTTAAAATTGGTGAAACGGTGAAAACAGTATTTCTTATTACGATATACTCCGCAGCAATGTCTGCTGTTGTAATTGCATTAAAAGCAATTATAAGCTGGATTATTCCTGGCCAATCTTATATCGAATCACTGCTCATTGTATTTATATGTGGTGCGGCAGGAGGGCTTGTTTACCTTTTATTCGTATTAACGAGTGGACTCGCTTCACATATTCTTGGTAATCGTATTCAACGTTTACCTGTACTAGGAAAATTAGTAAAATAAAAAAACAAAAGATGTAACTCGTTGTTACATCTTTTGTTTTTACTTTGCATATTGAATGCGTTTTTGTTGCTCCGCAATATTTAATTCTGGAGTATATTGTTTTACTAAATGTAATACCTCTCCCATTAACAATTCTAACTCTTTCACACTATTCTCTGGATGTCCTATTAAAATATTCGCCATACGCTCATATAAATTTTCAGGCTTAATCCCCATTCGTTCCACATTATATGGCATCCATTTAAATGCAGGATGATGCACGTACATGCGGTTCAGACCAAATAAGACTCCAAATATATTTCTTTGAACTTCACAAATAACATCATATAGCATAAGCCAATCTTTTCGTTTTAAAAGAGCCTCTCGATTATGCCAACGATTGCTTAACCAAAGGTTTTCTGCAATCATTTTTTGCGCCAATTCTTCTGGATACGCTTCAACTCTATCTTTTAGAGTATGTACTTTCACTTCTCCATACAAACTCACACCATCATGAATGGATGATACAATACATTGTTTCTCATAATTGATATCATACCGCTCTACAACTTCTGAAATAATTTTTTCTACGGTCACTGTTAAAAAATTACTAATCTCTAGTTTAATTCCTTCTTTCGTCAAATACGTCTCCGACCATTCTTCTTCCTCGTAAGGATAATATGATAAAATTTTTCCACCAATATGATTAATAGGCTCTTTACGATCCTCATCCTCTGGTGGTTCCGACCATAAAATATGTAATTCAATATCTGAATGTTCATCCTCTAATTTTCTAGCTACTGAACCTGCTAAAATAATAGCTTCGATTTTCGGGTTTTTTCTATAAATCTCCGACATTTCTATCGCTTTCTCTCTTAATCCCATTTCATTCCCCCCTAAAACTGCAGTACTCCCCTTTCTCTTCATTTATCTATTTCGATATTGCATATTATATTACCTTTTCAAATTCACACTTAATCAAATTTCTACCCAATAACGCTGAACAACTTCACCAGTACGAGAAGAAACTACCTCATTTTCTAACACACCGCCAACCTTTTGAATCGTTTTAGCAGAACCGATATTGGATTTATCGCAAGTTATTAATACTTTCTGCAATCCTAATTTTTGCGCTTCAGTTAATGCAAGCTTTAGTTGTTTCGTAGCGTAACCGTGGCGACGTTTATTCGGATGGACACTATATCCAATATGACCGCTTTCCCTTAATAATTCTGGATTTAATCTATGTCTAATATTCACAAAACCTATAAGTTCCCCTTTTTCAAAACTTAAAAACTGACTAGATGGCACTCGATTCGCTTGTAAGTTTTCTCCTACTTCTTGTATACTCACTTTTTCAAACCATTCAGCTAGGGAATCAAAATTTTGTAAAGAGCTACTACCGTGTGGTTGTTCTCCTGCATGTAAAAAAGCCTCCCGATACTCTATAATTTGTTCACTATATTTATGCGTTGGTTTTAATAGTTTCATCGTGCTTTCCCCCTCTTAATCCCCTAAAACAAACCCCTTAATAGCTCTATTTCACCATTAAGGGGTTTCTATCATTTTTATTCAAATAACCCCATACTCAAATAACGTTCACCAGTATCAGGTGCAATACATAAAACTTTTTTACCAGCGCCTAGGCGCTTCGCTATCATAATTGCTGCGTACACAGAAGCTCCTGAAGACGGCCCTACTAATAAGCCTTCTTGTCTAGCTAAGTTTCTCATTGTCGTTAAAGCCTCTTCGTCTGCAATTTGAATAATTTCGTTATACACTTCTGTATTTAAGTTTTTCGGAATAAATCCTGGGCTTGTTCCTACTAGTTTATGAGGACCTGGTACACCACCTGATAAAACGGGAGATCCTTTCGGTTCCACTACTGCAATATATAAGTTTGGTAATTTCTCTTTTAACGTTTCACCAGTCCCTGTAATCGTTCCGCCTGTTCCTGCCGTTGCAACAAAAGCATCAAGCTCTCCATCCATTTGTTCGTAAATTTCAAGTGCAGTCGTATAACGGTGAATATTCGGATTAGCTGGATTTTCAAATTGTTGCGGGATAAAACTATTCGGTATTTGTTTTTGCAGTTCTAACGCCTTCGCAATTGCTCCTGGCATTCTTTGTTCTGCTGGTGTTAAAACTACTTCTGCCCCGTATGCTTTCAATAAATTAATACGCTCTTTTGACATATTGTCTGGCATAATTAAAATCGCTTTATACCCTTTAGCAGCTGCGTTCATCGCTAAACCAATTCCTGTATTCCCACTTGTCGGTTCAATAATTGTATCCCCTGGTTTAATGAGACCATTTTCTTCTGCAACATGAAGTAAATTATAAGCAGCACGGTCTTTCACACTACGTGATGGGTTAAACATTTCTAGTTTCACATACACATCCGCTGCGTCTTCCGGAATAAATATAGATAATCGGACGACAGGTGTATCTCCTATTAATTCTGTTACGTTTTCACATAATTTCATAGTACATCCCCTATTCTATCGTTTTCTTATCACTTGGTAATAACCATGAAGTAAGTCCAATTAACGGTAAACAACTACATAATATCATAATGAACTGAAGGCTATATATATCAGCTAACTTTCCTAGTACTACAGCACCTAGAGCACCAAGGCCGAACGCAAGACCTACAATTAGACCTGATACCATCCCTACTTTTCCCGGAACAAGCTCTTGCGCGTATACAACAATTACACTAAAACTACTTGAACTAATAAAACCGATACATAAAAATAAAGGTACGACCCACACAAGTGAGACATGTGGTAATAACAGTGCAAGTGGCGCTGAACCTAACATTGAAAATACGATGATGTTTTTCTTACCAAATCGATCTGCTAACGGTCCTCCGAAGAAAGTTCCTAACACACCAGCAATCATAAATGCGAATACGAAATACTGGGCATTTTTTATAGATAAATCATAATGCTCAATTAAGTAAAATTGATAGAAATTCCCGATACCGGCACCGTACCAAGAGCGCACAAAAGTAAGAAAAACAAGAAGTATAATAACGAATTTAATGTGTGTACTTACAATTGCATTTTCCGCCTCAAGTGCAGCTCTCTTCTTCCTTCTTACAGCGCCGGTTGCTAATTCATTTTTGTACCAATTCGATACGAAAATTAATAATATAATTCCTACTGCTGCAAATGCTGTAAAACCTAAAGAACCAATTTGACCAAGCGGAACGAAAATTAGCGCTGTAAAAATGGGAGCTAAGGAATTCCCCGTGTTTCCCCCAACTTGATAAATCGCTTGCGCTAACCCTCGTTTTGCACCTGCCGCCATATACGCAACACGAGCGCCTTCTGGATGAAAGACTGCAGAACCTAAGCCAATAAATAAAACAGAAATAATAACAATAATAAAGTTTGGTGCAAACGCGAGTCCAATCATTCCAAGCATACTCGAAAACATGCCGAGTGGTAATAAAAATGGTGACGGCTTCTTATCTGAATACATACCAAACACCGGTTGCATAATCGATGACGTCATATTTAACGCAAACGCAATCCACCCTACTTGCATATAGGATAAATTCATCGTTTTTTCCAAAATAGGAAACAACGCCGGCACAACTGCTTGCATCGAATCATTTAAAAAATGTCCGAAGCTAATCGCAAATAATATTCGGTATATTGTCGGTGTTTCTACAGTTTTTTTTTGTGAAACTGCCTGCATATGTGAATCTCCCCTTTCTGTACAAAATATTTATTAAAGTAGGTGTAATAAATTCTGACTTTTGAAACATTTCCATTCTATACTGCTTTCATTTCTTTTTCCAGAAATATAACTTAACTTCCGTCATTGGCTTGCATCCTTGTAACTTTCAGCGGTAAAACATTACAGAAAAAGGCAACCCAATCACATACTGGGTTGCCTCTCAAATTAAATCGCAAAACGCTTATACTTTTCGTAATCACTCGTCTTACATTCTAGTTCAATTTTTGTACCTTCGTTCTCATAACTCGTAGATAAAACGTGCGCATGATTGTTGAAATACGAAACTACCTGTCCTTGGTCATATGGAATTAACATTTCACACTTCGTATACTCTTTATAAATATACGAGCGAATCATTTCTACAAGCTCTTCAATTCCAACATGCTTCTTCGCAGATAAATACACGCGGTCTTCTTGTACTTTTGGAATTTCAACATCTATCATATCTGATTTGTTATATGCATATATCGTTGGAATATTTTCTACTCCAATTTTCTTTAACGTTTCATTTGTAATATCAATTAATTGTTCATAATTTGGATTTGCGTAATCTACAACGTGAATAAGTAAGTCTGCTTCTGCTACTTCTTCTAACGTTGAACGGAACGCTTTCACAAGATGATGTGGTAATTTACTTACAAATCCAACCGTATCCGTTAATAAAAATGATTTATTATCTGGTAAATCAATATTTCGTACAGATGTTTCTAATGTCGCGAATAACATATCTTTTTCAAATACTTGTTTTTCTTCCGTACCATTATAAATTTCCAGCATTGCATTCATCGTCGTTGATTTTCCTGCGTTCGTATAGCCTACTAATGCTACAACTGGTACTTCATTTTTCTTACGTTGCTTTCGCTGCGTTTGACGCTGAGCAACAAGCGCTTCTAAATCTTTATTTAAAACTGAAATTTGCTCTTCAATTTTACGACGATCTAACTCTAATTTCTTCTCACCGACACCTTTATTTTTCGTACCAACGCCGCCGCTCTGTCTTCCTAATGATTCACGAAGACCGATTAAACGAGGCATCATATACTGAAGATGCGCTACTTCTACTTGCAGCTGCGCTTCTTTCGTTTTCGCACGTTGCGCAAAAATATCTAAAATTAAAATGGTACGATCAATAACTTTACAGTCTAAATCTTCCTCTAAATTTCGAATTTGTGAAGGAGATAATTCGTCATTAAAGATTACCATATTCGCATCTACTTCATTTACATAGGCTGCTACTTCTTCAATCTTTCCTTTTCCAATATAATGTGATGGATTTACTCGTTGTAAATTTTGCGTCACTTGCCCGATTACCTCTACATCACAAGCTTCTGCAAGATTCGTTAACTCTTCCATAGAATATATAAAATCATCTTCATTTCCTAAATTCACTCCAACTAAAACTGCTCTTTGTAATAATTCTTCCATATATTTATTCCTCCATTTCGATTACGTAAAATAAAAAACACAGGTCGCTGCCTGTGTTTTCGTAAACGGATAAGGGTTCACCAAAGAAATAGAAGAAAGTTATACTTTCATCCTATCTCATAGTCAATAAGTCTCAAGATCATATACGAATCCACAACAAGTGTTCACCTATACGATCCCAATCTAATTTTAAAGGCAAAACAAAAAGAGGGCGTATTCGTCCCTCCCTCTTTTTCACATATAAGCTTAATAAAGGGTTCCTTTAAAATAGGCAGACCAATCCCGTTCACTCTGTACACAGACAGAGCCTTTGAGCGCTATTCAATTATCGGCACAAAGTATTGAGACGTAATCTGATTAAGATCAAAGGAAGCCCCTCCGTTCATTTTAAGTTATATAAAGTGTAGCATAAGTAATTCGCTTTCACAAGGTTAACCCCCCTATAGAAACAGAAAGAAAATCTTTATATTTTTACTTTAATCGTCATTTTTTGCGTGTTCTTCTCACAAAAAAACTAACAACAGCAATGATCAATAGCAGACCTATGGATATGATAGCAACTTGCCACCAACTGAAACCACTCACCATTCCACCTTTTAAATTCACTTTCTTCGTCGGAACAGACTCTTTTGCAATATGACTTAAAGCCGCTTTGTCCACCCCTGCCTCATCCAATCTCTTCGTTCCACTACAACTATGTGTGTGTAATTGTTTTTCTGATCCCCTTTGAGAAGAAAACACTAAGTACTCTCCTCCCTCTACAAAGTGAAACACACAATCACCACCATTTGTATATACGATAATTTGCGAAGAAGTTGTCCCTTTCCATATTTTCTTCACTTCAAATAATACTTCAATCCCAATCCCTTCTTTCCTTCCAATCTCAATTACTTTCCCCTCAAACACTACATCATTTTTTTGAAATGCATCTTCTGCTGTTACATTAATACAATCACAGGCATGAGATTTCTCTGGAAAAATAATAAGAATAAAGCTACAAATAATGACAACAGGCAACATGCGCAAAATTCTTTTCAAGGAGCCCCACTCCCTTCATTATCAATTTCAAAAGCTTCTCGTATATTATTTTTACGCTACTCGTCAAATTCCTCTAGAGTAAATTAAACGGTATCGTTTCCATACAATAAAAGTCTTTATTGACATTTTTATAACCTGATATTAGTATCAGGTTATAAAAACAAGTTAGGAGATGTCCCTATGAATTCTAAATCTCGTATTACCGCAATTGGTACTTATGTTCCAAATCAAATATTGTCTAATAACGATTTAGAAAAAATGGTCCATACGAATGATGAATGGATTGTGCAAAGAACAGGCATGAAAGAAAGAAGAATTGCTAACGAAGACGAATACTCCTCACACTTAGCCATTAAAGCAGTCGAAAATTTGTGTACAACATATAAGAAAAACTTAGAAGATATTGACTGTGTCATCGTTGCTACAACTACTGCTGACTATGTTTTTCCTAGTGTCGCTTGCCAAATACAACAATACTTCAACATACCTCATACACTAGCTTTTGATTTAAATGCGACTTGCGCTGGTTTCACATACGGACTGCATGTCGGTAATAGCTTAATCACTTCTGGATCACATCAAAAAGTACTCGTCATAGCGACAGAGACATTATCTAAAGTTACTGATTACACCGATAGAACGACCTGTATTTTGTTCGGTGATGGCGCTGGAGCTATTTTATTAGAAAGAGATGAAAACAAACCAAGCTTTATTGCTGCTCACATGGGAACAAACGGTGACGGTGGTATTCATCTATACAGAACAAACTTATCTACTACTATGAATGGCACACCACTACAAACAAATGAAAAAATCGTTCAAAACGGAAGAGAAGTATATAAATGGGCTGTACGAACAGTACCATACGGCATAAAAGAACTATTACATACTGCAAATTTGCAAATAGATGATATAGACTGGTTCATACCACATAGTGCTAACTTAAGAATGATTGAATCTATTTGCGAAAAATCAAAAATATCTATTCAAAAAACATTAACGAGTGTGGAAGATATGGGGAATACATCTTCCGTCTCTATTCCACTCGCTTTAGATTTAGCTAGAAAAAAAGGAAGATTAAATAACGGAGATACACTTTTGCTATACGGATTTGGCGGTGGACTTACGCATTTAGGGCTTATTGTGGAGTGGGATTTAAGTTAAGTATTGAAAAAGAGGTTCTAATTAGTGACTAGAACCTCTTTCTCATTTAATTTCTCGCCCCTTTTCGAGACCATATCACAATAGGAATAAGCAATAATGCTAGCACTCCTCCCGCTAATGATAATGCGGCATAACTGGAATTCGCTACTATCATACCTGACATCGCTCCACCAGAAGCCCCAGCTAACGCAACAAATACATCTATTTTGCCTTGTGTTTTTGCACGTGTAGAAGGTATAGTTGCATCAACAATTTGAGCTGTGCCACTTATTAAACCGAGGTTCCAACCTAACCCAAGTAAAGACAGAGCAACAATTAATAATAGTAAAGAATCACTCGGCGCCATCGCAGCTATGACACCCGCCGCTAATAAAATTATTCCACCAGCTATACTCATCGTAGTTCGTCCGATTTTATCAATTAACATTCCTGTAACGAGAGACGGAAGATACATTGCACCTACATGAAAACCAATTACAAGCCCTACTGCACTTAAACCATGACCATGATGCCCCATATGAACTGGCGTCATCGTCATAATCGCAACCATCACTATTTGAGTAAGTATCATAACGATTGCTCCAACTGTAATACCTCGTTTGTTTTCTTTCACTTCTTCTGTTACTGGTTGCCCTTTATATGTATGTTCTCGTTTATATGTTTCTATTATGTTAGCAATAATTAATGGATCTGGACGAAGCATAATAAAAAGGACAAGACCCGCCAGTATAAATGCCGCTGCTGATAATATAAACGGACCTGCAAGGTTAGGAATTCCGATTGAATGGGCAAAATCTCCCATTACGCCTACTAAGTTCGGTCCTGCAACTGCACCGAAAGTCGTCATAACCATCGTAATACTAATAGCAGTTGCTCGTTGTCTCTTATCTGCTAAATCGGTACCAGCATAACGAGCTTGTAGATTCGTCGCTGTACCTGCACCATATATGAGTAAAGAGACTAGTAATAAAATAATACTATTTGTTAAAGCAGCCAATACAACTCCAATAGCCCCTAGCCCCCCTACTATAAACCCTGTTGCAAGTCCTATTCGGCGACCATATTTTTGCGATAACTTCCCAACAAAGAAAGCCGCTACCGCAGACCCCATTGTAAACATAGCAGCCGGTAATCCTGCATATGCATCTGTCCCAAGCATTTGCTGCGCAAGAAGTGCACCTACTGTAATTCCAGCAGCTAATCCCGCTCCACCGAACATTTGTGAAATACTTACGATTATTAATGTTCGTTTATATAATTTTTGTTGCTCTTCTTCTGTGTACATACGATTACGTATTGAAGCATCTGCTATCTCTATCATTTCCTCACCCTCTCTATAAAACTAATACCTCTTGTTAATGTACTATAGAACAACAAAATCCCAAAATTTAAAATGCTACAGTTTATTTATTAATGTAAAGAACCCCACGGTTTATGTTTCGCTCATTAACGAGGGGCTCCCAAAATCACAGGGTAGATCTTCCTATATTTTACATTAAAACTTTCGACTATTTTACAACTACATCTTGATTATTTTCAAAGCCCTCTGCCTTACCTTCTTTCATTTCATAATAATAAGAAGGTAATTCTATACCATGCTCTAAGAAATAATCCTCAATTAATGAAATAATCACTTTCAATGTTTTCAAACGTGCATATAATTTATCATTACTCGCGATAATTTGCCACTTCGCATTTGGCTTACTTGTTTTTTCAAACATGTCTTCCATTGCTTCAACATACTCATCCCATTTTTCACGATTACGCCAATCTTCGTCTGTAATTTTCCATCTTTTCAAAGGATTTTTCTCTCTATCTTTAAACCTCTTTAACTGTTCCTCTTTACTTATATGGTAGAAGAACTTCCCTATTATGTAATGGTCATCTGTTAGTAGTTTTTCAAAATCATTAATCTCATCATATGCTCTCATCCACTCTTCCTTTGTAGCAAATCCTTCCACACGCTCAACTAACACACGACCATACCATGAGCGATCAAAAATAGTAATTTGCCCGTACTGTGGAATTTTGCGCCAGAAACGTTGCAAATAATGGTAACGTTTTTCATGAGGTGCAGGCGCTCCAATTGGATTTACTTGGAACCCACGCGGGTCAAGATGTTCCGTCACCCGCTTAATTGCCCCACCTTTACCAGCCGCATCCCAACCTTCCATAACGAGCATAACCGCAATTTTTTCTTCTTTTAAAATTTGCTGTAATGCTAATAAGCGCCTTTGATATTTTTCGAGTTTCTTATTGTACTTAGATTTTGATTCAATTTTTTTCGTTAAATCTACTTTAGCAAGATGCCCATTTTCCATAAAACAAATCCCCCTTGTTGTATGATAATATTATTTTAACATATTTTTGGTAAATTTTTCATATTACAAAAAACTGTGCAGGAAAATCTCTACACAGTTTTCACTCTAACTTTACATCTACCTCGATATTCCCTTTTCTATTGCTCACAGCTTTCATAAAGAATATAGCAATTAAAACAACTGTAATAACCGTGCCTGCAATCGGAGATATGTTTAGTGGAATGTTAGAAGCGATTTTCACATTTTACAATCGAATGATTGGGGGAATCCCCCTTCTAGTAAAAAATAAGCAAATACTGTAAAGCCAATGATTACTACTGAAAATTATGTAGTTACAACTCCTATTGGTATTGTAAGCAGCGTAACATTTGAACTTTCTCTTACAGAACTGACAATTGAATATATACCTAAAATAAGACTAAGTATCGCAACACTTATATACACAATTACTGCATACCAAGGATTAAAGTCTAATAAAATTCCAGAAATAACTATATACAAAAATAATAGTTGCAGAAAAACACTGCTTGCCATACTTATTAATATTTTCAGCATACGCTTCCCCTTATGTTCACCATTCCTTTTTTTTCATTGCGTTTGATGTGTATTAGCATATGAATCAAATGTAATAATTCTTAACAATCACCCTTATATTATTTGGTATATCCTCTTATAAAGAGAAGATAATAACAAATAAATCCGTTACAGAATAGGAGGTCTCAAAAAATGAACCGAAAAATATTCTCTCTCTTTGTGCTTATTTGTGTAGTACTACCAATGCAAGCTAGCGCTTACACATTTCAATCGCTACCAATTGTGTTAAAGTCTAAACAATGGTATATCGAAATTGATAAATCTCATAACTCAAACGAACAAGTAATCCGGTCAAAACAAGGTGTATATGATACGTATAGTTTACTCGTAAAAAATATCGGTACTGATGTTTCAAATGTATCTGTAGAAATACTTGATAACACGCCTACATCTAAAGCTACCTTTACACCTACTACATCTGATGAAAACATCTCAAAAAGTCATACAAGCTTTGACCACATGGTATTTCCATTAGACCTTAATAGCCATAATTTTAAAGTCGTTATTACTTGGGAAGAAAAGAATTTCTCTTACAATGGTCATCCAGTAAATGAGGGTAAAAAAATGAAACAAACATTTGTATTTAATGAAGACTAAGCCTTATTTTAAGTATGGCTTAGTCTTTTTTTATGAAACCCGATTGGATCGCTTCTGTCACTTCTTTTGCAATTTCCATTTTCGTTGCTTTCTTGCAAATACATGTTTCCCATATATGTACAGAAGGCTCTTCATTAGAAAGGTGCTTCAGTAATATGAGCCGTTCATACTCTATTTTATTATCAACAGGAGTCACAATATATACAGTAAAATTCTTCGTATCAAATACCTGTTCTTTTACAACATATTCGCCTTGTAGTTCCGATTCTAAAAATTCGTTGAAGCAATCTACAACCATATAGGATAACTCCTTTCATTATAAATCCAAATTTTTAATCAAACTTACGAATACTTGGGACAGATAGCGCTATTACAATTGTAAAGATTACGAATAATGCTAGCATTAATATAGTTACCTCTCCGCCTATTACATTCGCTAACCAACCAACAACTACATATCCTAATGGCAATAAAGAAAAAGAACCTAACATATCAAGGCTTGCTACTCTTCCGAAAGCTTCTTCCGGTACGAGCTCTTGTAAACTCGTTTCCCAAATGAGTCCAAATATCATCATACCGAATCCTTCAATTGCCATTAAGAATATTAAAGCAGGCGCCCAAGAAATAAAAGGCATAACTAATAGAGCGAAGCCGCTAATTAAAACACCTCCATAGGCCAGTAACCCTCTCTTGTGCCACCGCTCTTTCCCACCAAATATTAATGCGACAATTACAGCACCGCCACCAGAAGATGCCATTCCCAGTCCGTAAACGTAAGCTTCAAAATGATGATGAATATTAAATAACCATGGAATTAATACGACGATAATGCCGGCATAACAAATATTTACGAAAGAAAAAACGAAGATTGTAATCCAAAGCCACGGATGACTTTTTAAAACTAAAACACCCTCCATAAACTCCTTTTTATAATCGACCTTACTCTTTTCAATCGATTTTATTTTTTTAAACTTAATTTCTTTTAAAAATAATAAACATAAAAATGATAATAAGTACGTTGCTGCATCTAATCCAAATCCTATCCCAGCAGATGCAACTGAAACGATTAACCCACCAAGTACTGGTCCAATTAACCGTATGCCTTAATTACTCATTTGCGTTAATGCATTAGCTGCATTGCGAATTTCAGGTACGAATACTTTCGCCCTCACGGCAGAATATGCTGGCTGAAATATCCCTTCCATAAGTCCATATACGGCAACGAGGACATATAACAGCCTAATCGTTAACAAATCCGTAAATATAAGCGATGCAAGTAATAGCATTACTATACAGCGGATTATATCCGTAAATAACATTAATTTTACTCGATCAATTCGATCTACAACTAACCCTGCAAACGGTAAAGCAAGAATATTAGGTAGCATATACATTGCCATAGTCATCCCCATTACAACTGTTGAACCAGTTAGTGAGTAAACAACGACTGGCAAAATAACCATTGTTATAGAACTCCCTAAAGTTGAAAGCAATTGTCCAATCCACAAAAACTTAAAATGCCGTGATACTTTGACTGGCAACAGTAATTTTCCGACATATCCTAAACCTTTTTTGGTTTGTATTTCTCCCTGCATTTTCCTCACCTCTTTTCACTTAACTATAAACTCTATAATAAACATCTGAAAAATATTAATATTCTATTTTAAATTATAATATGAAACTACTATATTTATGGTAAAATTATCAAAAAAATACAAGGGAGAAAATATGGTCATGCCTTCCAATTCACCTAACATCGAGCACCAGATCTATACAATGTGTATGATCCAGCGTAACAATGAAATTTTACTTTTAAAACGTCCCAATCATCGAGGCTTTCCTGGCTATATAGCTCCTGGCGGAAAAGTAGATTTTCCAGAAAGTATCGTCCAAGCTGCTATACGAGAAGTAAAAGAAGAAACTGGACTACACGTTTCTAATTTAACTTTTAAAGGGGTAGACGAATATGTAAATCCTAAGGGGCATGTTCGATATATGGTATTCAACTATTGGACCGACTCATTTGAAGGCGAGCTTCTTATTAATCCTCCTGAGGGTGAATTAGTATGGGTGCCAATCGATACAGCACTCAATCTTCCTATGCAAGATTGGTTTAAAGAAAGATTCCCATTATTTTTTGAAAAAGGTACGTTTGAAATTCAACGTGTTTGGGACCGAGACTTAGATAAACAAGTCGCTATGACAATTACCCATACGTAAAAAAGCTTGGAATCCTTCCAAGCTTTTCTTACTTCACCTCTATTTTCTTAATCTCATAATCAATTTCTAAAAACTTAACTCCGAATATCCACATTTTATGGTGAGCAGTTAGCATGTGACCCTTTCCCTCTTTAATGATAAAAATCTCTGTTAACGGTAAACGGATTGTAAAGAAACCAGTATGTAAATAAATCCCCTCATCTCCCTTACTATTTTCTCTCAACTTACTAGTAATGATTAAATCATTGCTATCATTACATACTTTTAAAATACCTGTCATATTCGAATAAGGTAAAGGCAATGCAATATTCATATATGTCTCGTTCTTATGCGTATGTTTTGAATACAGAGCCAAAAAAATAGACTCTCCTGCTTCATTTTCCCTTAGCCAAGCCCTTACATTCTCTCTCCCATCTTTCTCATCATTTACACCTATGATAGAACCATACATTGTTTCCCACTTATCGCCCATCCCTAAATGTATTTGTCCTACTCGTTTACTCATTTTCGTATAACAAAATGCAAATGGACGGAACCAACGAGCCCATTTAATATTCGATTGTAACTCATACGCTGCTGTATTTTCATAAAAACGAATTATACTTAAAGGAACCTTCGTCACGTCAAATGACTCACTATGAAAATCATTTATTTTATCAACTAAACCGTTGTATTCCTTACTATCTACTAAATTTCCATTCTGTAAAAATGTCCCACCAATTCTCACGCTTCCTCTTAATCTACTCATTGGTTTCCCATAGTACTTATAGTTTGGAGCACTCTTTTCAATCATCCAACCTACAAATGCTGGTAATGCTACTCCAATACCATTTACCACACCGTGAATCCAAACCATTTGAGCAATTGTAATCGTCAGTACTTGTTTTAAATTTCCGTATGAATATATGAGTGAGAACATAATTGTAACCATGAGCGTACTAGACGAAATGATTAAGAGAACCTTTGCACGAATAGCATTAAATTTCGCTTTCCAAACGTAAATACCATATCCATAAATAGCACATAAATATATCACAACTGCAAAAAATTCAAATATCCTCAAATATGTAATTCCTATTGCAACTGTCATAGGTGAAATCATGATGATAAACATAATAGCATCATACACTTTACTTCTCTTTTCTCTTTTTCTCCCTATTAAACCAGCTGATAATGGCAATAAAAACGACGAATAATGAAAATGTGCAGCTGTGAGTAAAACAATGTCAGAGCTAAAATGCATAATTGAAAGTTTTGCTACTGAAGCAAAAAACCAAAAACCACCTAAAAACAAATAAATAAACGCACTATCTATGACGGTCTCCTCTAACGGCTTCCATCCTCTTTCTAGCAATCTACTTACACCAAATAACGCAACAATTCCTGTATATACAAACCAAACTAGCGCAAATAAATAGTGATTTGTGACGAAAGCTAGCATTGCGCAAATTGCTGCGATTGGATATAAAAACGATACGAATTTATAAAATAATAAATACGATCCATTTCTTGTTCTTTTATCAATAATACAAAAAGACATCGGTATAAATAATAAAACAGATAATAATATAATTGCTTCAACAGGATTTATATTCGACCACTCACATATTAGAAAAACAACATAACAAGCAAGCCCAAATATTATATTTTTCATATCGTTTATTCCCTTTCTACAAATGTTCCCTTGTATGAAAAAAGCGAACCAATTAACGGGTTTCGTACTTGTACATGAATTCGAAAACACTTAAGTGTTTCATCATAACTTTCAACAATTTTTGCCTCACCATACAAAAATTTTGGTAACGGCATTTTTCTTCCAAACATATAAAACCATTGTTCCTTTGAAGAAATATGCATTGCCCCTAACTCATCGATATGAAAATGCAGTGTAGAAACGAGTAAATGTGGTTCGCCAAAATAATCTACAATTTCATTTTCGTTTTCATCCAATTGCATAACTGCGTTAAAATATCTTTTCTTATTATGAAAATAAAAAGTACGGTTCCACCTTACTAATTCTTGTCCATATTCATCTCGCTCAGCTATGTTTTGTATCGTAAATGGAATTTCCTCTCCTCGTTCCGAGAAAAACATTCGAAACTTCGATGCAATTTTCAATATAAATTTTACGAAAAAAGAGCCACCGTAAATTTCATCCATCTTTCCTTCCCCTGTAAAACTATTCTCTTCTGTAATCGCATAACGCTTCTGCAATTCAGGATGAAGATTTTTATAGGTATCCCCTAATAATCGTTCATACATATTAGCCATACACTTGTCCCTTTCTCGCCCTCTTGCAATTTTTCGCGCTTGGTAAATCGAAACTATTTATATAACCGACAATTGATAACCCCATTAGAAGAACATTTAATGTAATCGGATTAAACGGCCCTGTAAAGCTTGCGATATTCGTAAATCCTGCCGCTAACGTTAAAACTAGTAATACAATAATATGCAGTATAAATAATTTTCGTTTTATTATTGGCAACAGCCATACGACACCGAAAATTATTTCTAACACCCCAATTATTTTAAGTATACATACACTACTTTCATTTGAACCGATTAATAAAGAAAGCATCTTTACTTCCTCTGAATGAGTAAACAGTAGTTTTGGCACTATCCCTTGATATATCCATACAAAAGCAAATAAAAAACAAACGAGCCAATACGTCATCGTTCTTCTAATTAGCAAACTAGGATGCAAACCTTTTTCCAACCATAATTTGAGAGCATCAAAACTCCAAGCAGTCGCCCAACCTAATAATGGACGAAACATATATGAATCAATCACATTTCCTATACGACCATATCTCGTATCATAATCATATTGCGTTTCAAAATGAATACACTCTTTATGCGGTGTATACTTCCAATAACCACGCCCTATTCGTATAAGTGATAATGTATTGTCTGTCCAAAATTTCAAAGAAGAAATCCGTTCACCAGTTTCTTTTCTTATTTCACCTATCGATTCCCCTTCTCCGCCTATTTCAAGCCCAAATCCTATCTTTGTTTTATATAAAAACTTCTGTGGTTCTCCCTCTTTTTTCTCTAAATACGAAATTTCAGTAAAACGAGCATCCCATTCTGTATGTAGGTCTGGTTCTTGCGTATATTCCCATAATTTCTCTATTGTCGTTTTCATTTCTGTTGCAACATAAATAGGCCTTTTTCTTTTCATACTCCGACCTCCTACACTCTATATTTTTAATGTACATGTAATATATGTATTTTGCTACATTTTTCACAAACTTTATCTCTAAAAAGAAAGAATTTTGAAAATACATATAAAACACTTGATTCCCTGAATAATTTAAATTATTATAAAACAAATGTTACCAACAACTTCATAAATCAAACACTCTCGCCTAAAACGTGAGATAGAGGTTGCAATACTTATGAGTATTCTAATGGAGACACAGAGATGTCTATGAAATTGGATGAAAGGAAGTGTTGCCGAAATTGATAAATTTCTCTGCATTTATCAATTGGGGCTGTTTTCGAATAGAAACAGAACTGTCATATGTACAGACATGTACGTATGAAGAGCTATCTACAAAAAAGAGATATCATTTTCATGGTATTCCTTTTTTGGCGGTTTTTTTATTAGCTCCGTTTTCTGTTTCCCTTTTCCTGTAACAGCACCATCCTCACTTATTTGAGATGGTGTTTTTTGTTTTTCTCTCTGGTAACTACAGGAATATTGGGATTTATATATGTCCTAATCTATTCTTAAAAATGGACGAAAGAAGGAATTCGTAATGGAAACGATTGTACAAAAATTTGGTGGTACTTCTGTCGGAAGTGTTGAGCGCATTCAACATGTGGCAAATTTAATTATTGAAGAATATGAACGAGGACATAGTATCGTCTCTGTCGTTTCAGCAATGGGGAAAAGCACAGATGAACTTGTAGCACTTGCTAACGCTATTGCGGAAAATCCGAGTAAACGTGAAATGGATATGCTTCTATCTACAGGAGAACAAGTAACTATTTCATTATTAACAATGGTACTACAAGCAAAAGGTTATAACGCAATTTCATTAACAGGATGGCAAGCTGGTATTACGACAGAATCTGTACACAGTAGTGCACGGATTACTGACATTAACGTTGAGCGTATTCAGTCTTATCTTACTGAAGGCACGATTGTTATCGTAGCTGGTTTCCAAGGAATCAGTGAAAAAAATGAAATTACAACGCTTGGACGTGGTGGCTCTGATACGACAGCTGTTGCATTAGCAGCGGCACTAAAAGCGAAAAAATGTGATATTTATACGGATGTAACAGGCGTATACACGACGGATCCACGAGTTGTAAAGACAGCTTACAAATTAGATGAAATTTCTTATGATGAAATGTTAGAACTGGCAAACCTCGGCGCCGGCGTATTACATCCACGTGCTGTTGAATTTGCCAAAAATCATCATGTCGTTTTAGAAGTTCGCTCAAGTATGGAACAAGAAAACGGAACAATTGTAAAAGGAGAATGTAACATGGAACAACAATCAATCGTTAAAGGTATTGCTTTTGAAGATAATATTACACGTGTCACAGTGAAAGGATTGGAACAAGGTTCACTTTCAATAATTTTCTCTACGTTAGCTAACGCACATATTAATGTAGATATTATTATTCAAAGTATTACAAATGAAGGAACTGTTCATCTTTCCTTCTCTATCCATTCTAATGACTTACAAGAAACACTAGAAGTATTGGAACAGAACCAAGAAGATCTTCACTATGAGTCTGTAGAACATGAAAATCATTTAGCAAAAGTATCAATTGTAGGATCTGGTATGGTATCTAATCCAGGTGTTGCTGCGAATATGTTCACTACTTTAAAAGAAGAAGATATTCATATTAAAATGGTAAGTACATCTGAAATTAAAGTGTCTGTCGTTATTGACCGCCTTCATTTAGTAACAGGTGTGGAAGCACTTCATCAATCATTTATGGCGAAAATTGAGCCTTTAGTGCAAATGAGCTAATTTAATATTTTTATTGCAACTTACAAAAACATATTAATCTATTTCTTTCCTATATAAATAAAAAGCTGTTTGCATAGATTTCAAGACTCTACGCAAACAGCTTTTTAATATATTATCGATATCCAAAAATCATTATAAAACAATGAAATTATTCTTTAAACTCTTTCCTAGGAAATATAGTTGACTCTTCTTACTTCTTATCACACATATCGTTTCTCTCTTTCCCTTGAAAAAATGATCTATATTCATTGAAAATAATTTTCTTCACATCCGAGTAAAAGACCATCATGAATAGTGCAATTCCTAATACAACCACCTGTATTTTTTCATACTCAATGAACGCACTCATAATGAGCAAACCACATCCAATATAAAAACCAAACTCATTCTCTTTCTCAAAATCCGCCTCTTCTTCATCAATATGTATTTTCTCTTTAAAGCTTTGATTCCCTTTTATTAACTCATCTAGCGTAACGTTGTACATTTCGCTCAGTAAAATTAAATTATCAATGTCAGGGTAACTTTTATCATTTTCCCACTTATAAACCGCTTGCCTCGTCACACCAATTTTTTTAGCAACATCCTCTTGCGAAAACTCCTTTGATTCTCTTAGTTTTTTTAGCTGTTCTCCTATACTCATAACGTCCCCTCCTTTAGCAAATTATTACATAAAGGGAGATAAAAAAGAAAGAAACTATTAGTAACACGCACTGTAAACCACTAGTTTACACAATAAAAAAAGGGAGAGTAACTCTATTTTCAAGCTACTCTCCCTCTCACTTATATTAATTAAAACAGATGAATGTTTTCTTTCTTACAAGCTTCACGTAAATCGTCAGGCCATACAGAAGATTGAACTTCACCGATATGTGCTTTGCGTAAAAAGTACATGCACATTCTTGATTGTCCAATACCACCACCAATTGTTAATGGTAGTACATCTTCTAAAATACCTTTATGGAAATCATACTCACGTTTGAAATCATCACCCGTTTTTGTTAACTGTTCATCAAGTGATTTACTATCAACACGAATTCCCATTGATGATAATTCGAATGAAGCTTGTAATACTGGGTGCCAGAATAAAATGTCACCGTTTAATTTCCAATCATCATAATCGGCTGCGCGTCCGTCATGCTTTTCACCTGAACGAAGTGCATCACCAATTCCGATAATGAAGACTGCACCGTGTTCTTTTGCAATTGCATGTTCACGGTCTTTCGGCGTTAATTCTGGATATTTATCTTCTAGCTCTTGGGAAGTAATGAAAACAACTTCTTCTGGTAAATACTTTCCAAGGAACGGATATTTTTCAAATAAGTGATCTTCCAAATCTTTGAATATTCCATAAATTGTCCGTACTGTTTCTTGTAAGTAATCTACAGTGCGCCATTCTTTTTGAACGATTTTTTCCCAATCCCATTGGTCGACGTAAATGGAATGTGTTGCATCAAGTTCTTCATCACGACGAATCGCGTTCATGTTTGTATATAAACCTTCACCAGCTTCATATCCATATTCATGTAGTGCAAATCGTTTCCACTTTGCTAGTGAATGAACAATTTCTAATTCTTCTCCTGAATGTAACATATCAAATTCAATTGGACGTTCTACACCGTTTAGATGATCGTTTAATCCTGATTTTTTTGTTACGAATAATGGTGCAGATACGCGGAATAGTTCAAGACGTTTTGCTAATTGGTCTTCGAAAAATGTTTTAACTTCCTTAATTGCGATTTGAGTCTCTCTTACTGTCATTAATGATTGATACATGGTGGTTTCCCCCTAAAATGTTTGGATGTTGTGAAAAGAAGCCAACAAAAAAAGCCCTTCTTCCCCAAAAAACTGGGACGAAAGGCTTTGGTTCCGCGGTACCACCCAAATTAGCAACAGAGGTTGCTCACTTATACAGTACGGAGATGAAGATCTCGATACTGTTCTTCTTGTAACGGCGAAGTGCCCGGCTAAGTCTACTTTCCTATAAAGGGTTTCGGTTAGCAACTCCAGGAGGTTCTTCATAATAGGCTTCGTATCAGGCTCACACCACCCCTGACTCGCTTAGACTACGTCCTACTACTACTCGTCCTTTCATAGTCGTTTTGTTGTCACATCTCTGAAACATTTTATTAATGATTATTCTATACAAAAAATAAAGAAAGTCAACAAAAAGTTTTAAAATATTTTTCAATTCTATATTTTACGGCTTTATTGATTGTTGTTAATTTAACATCTTTACTTCTTCTGCCTCGTCAATCCAAAAAATGTTTCACTAACCGAAACTAACGTATACACAACAATTAGTGTAATCGTTCGAAATATAGAATCCGCAGTATTTCTTATTATTTTCATTTTCTTTGTAATTCCTTTCAGTTTACTTGCAATTTCATGATATACTATAGCATTCAAGCAGTTTGTTTTTACTTAAAGCAAACATAGTCATTTATCAAGAGTATTTTCTAATTCATTGACTATTATCAAACAAGATTTTTATATAACGGAGTGATCATATGAGCAAAACGAAAGCGAAACCGAAAAAAGGTGTAGGACAAGGTACAGGAAGTAAAGGATGGAACCGTTGGCAATCAAGTGCAAAGAAAAAGAAAGCAGCAAAGCCATATAAAAGTAAAGGCACAAAGAAGTAATTTAAATACCATTTGATTTCTTTACTTTGTTCAAAACAAAATATAATTATTAAAACAAAAAAACTATGCTCTCATAAATTTGAAAGCATAGCTTTTTTTATTTTAAATCATAAGAATTTCTCGAATTTCTTCCTCAGTTATGGAGGATAATTTCCCTTCTCCTGGCTCAATTACTTCAGCAATTAAATTTTTCTTCGTTTCTTGTAGTTCATGCATTTTCTCTTCAATTGTTCCGTGGGCTACTAACTTAATAACTTGCACCGTATTTTTTTGTCCCATTCTATATGCTCTATCTGCTGCTTGTTGTTCAACAGCTGGATTCCACCATAAATCATATAATATCACTGTATCTGCACCAGTTAAGTTAAGACCCGTACCACCAGCTTTTAAAGAAATAAGAAACAAATCGCCTTCACCTTCGTTAAACCGATTGCATAGCTCTACACGTTCCTGCGCTGGTGTACTCCCGTCTAAATAAAAGTATGGAATCGCTTGACTATTTAACTCACGACCAATAATGGAAAGCATCTTCGTAAATTGAGAAAAGATCAAAATTCTCTTCCCAGTACTTCTACATTCTTCTAAAATCTCTAACAGTTGTTCAAATTTAGCTGAACTGCCTTTGTAATCATCAACGAATAAAGCAGGATGATTACAAATTTGTCGTAATCTCGTTAAACCAGCTAATATTCTAATTTTATTTTTACGTAACGTATCTTTGTCTAAATGTTTTAACGTTTCTTCCCTTAATTTCGCTAAATAAGCTGCATACAATCTCTTTTGGTCTGGTAATAACTCCGATGACTGTAAATGCTCTATTTTATCTGGCAACTCATTTAATACGTCCTCTTTTAATCGTCTTAATACGAATGGTTTCACTCGCTTCGCTATATCCTCACGCCTTAAATCACCGAACTCTTTTCTTCCTGGTAATAATTCTGGGAAGACGACATGGAAGATAGACCATAGCTCTTCTAACGAATTTTCTACAGGTGTTCCTGTTAATCCGAAACGATACTCCGCTTGAATCGTTTTCACCGCTTTTGCAGTTTGCGTTGTAGGGTTTTTAAACGCTTGTGCTTCATCAAGAAATAGTGTATGAAACGGCCTTTCATACAACCTTATATCTCTTCTCAGCAATGGATATGACGTAATTATGACATCAAATTCTGCTATATCTTTTAAAATTTTCCGGCGCTCTATTTGATTTCCAT
This sequence comes from Bacillus sp. EKM202B, assembly GCF_011066025.1. Taxonomy (NCBI): domain Bacteria; kingdom Bacillati; phylum Bacillota; class Bacilli; order Caryophanales; family Bacillaceae; genus Bacillus; species Bacillus sp. EKM202B. Next base: position 112,222 of record NZ_JAAMNK010000017.1, read on the forward strand.
CTGCAATAACTGCTCTAATATGCGGGGCGAATTTTTTCAATTCACTCAGCCAATTATAGACGAGGGACGACGGAGAGACTACTAATATAGGCATGTTTTTCTCTCGAATTTCAGGCAAAACAGAGTCTATAAAAGCAATGCTTTGCAGTGTTTTCCCGAGTCCCATATCGTCTGCTAAAATGCCTCCAAAACGGTAATAGGCGAGTGTTTTCATCCACTCGAATCCATACACTTGATACTCTCGCATTTCTGCATGTAAAGTATTTGGCACAGCAAATTTCAATTTTTTCGGGTTTTGAATATTTTCTACTAGCTCTTGAACAGAATCATCCAAACTTAAAACATTACCTTCGTGAAGTCCGTTCATCCATTTTACACTCCGGATAAGCGGAACATTCACTTCTTCCCCATGTAAAAATTCTTTCCGAATACCCGTTTCTTTTACAAATTGATTAATTTCATTAAACTCTTTACTCTCCAGTGATAATAAAGAACCGTTCGCTAATCGGTAATATTTCCGTTTCTCTTCAAGAGCTACTAATACTCCTTTAATTTCCGCCTCCGGTATTCCTTTTATATCAAAACGAAATGACAACCAGTCTATCCTCTCTTTTCGTCTAACTCTAATAAGAGGAGCTGTATCTCCTTTATGAATTCGTAATTTGATTGCTGTCGTCGCATAAATATCAAGTAAACCTTTTAATGTTGGAACGACGTGATATAAAAAATTGTACTCAGCTTCTTCATTATGCATAAAGTAACCGCCTTCCGTTTTCGCAAAGGCACTTTCACTCATAATATCTAAAATCTCTTTTTCCTTTTTCTCATCACGATTAAAAACAGACGGCTGTCCATCCTCTTCTAACGGATTAATTATGACGTTTCCATAGTGAAATTCAAGACCTGCTAACAAGCGATTTTTCACTCTATCTAAATATAATTTCGCTTTTAATACGGGTGTTTCAACACGATCTGATACTACCTCATCTATTCGTACAGTTCCTAGCTTCATTAAACCTGGTACAACTTTTGCTACAAAATATTCCATCTTATCTGCCGGAATGTATAATTGGTTACTACTAGAGCGATTCATCATTTTTTGTAATTCGATAAGCCGCTTGCAATCCTCAGCGTTCAACTGATACAGTTTCCCTCCAAATAGAGCATAACTATACGTATCCATTACCTCAACTCGTTGTAAGCCATCAATATAAAGCGTAAACCCACTGTTACTCCCTTTATTAAACTCAAAATGTAATGGAAGGAGTCCTTTTGAAATTTGTAAACCATGAAAAGATTGTCCATTTTGATTCAGTCTCACACACTCAACTTTAGAAAGTAAAGAAAGCATATCCCCCCAAGACGCTGGCGGTATTAAAATCATGCTATCATCTTGTTTTGCATGTACTTCTAGCGTATCCTCATACATTTTTTCATTATGATGAATTTTAATAAGTTGCTGAATAATCGCATCTGTATCTTGTTTAAAGCTATGTACATCTGGTGTATATGTAAACTCATTGGAACAATTAAAAAGTTCTCTTCTCTCCACCTTAAAAAGAAATTCTCTAATCTGATTTACGAAATACGTTTTGGCAAGTTTCAGCTGCATTCCTAGAAGCGCTCCACCTTGTTTCGTAACTACTGGTGTACAAATAAATTCAACATGAAGTATTTCACGTGTATCAAAACGATGTTGTTTACTTTTCGGTCTCAGTGGCTTGTCTGCAAACAACTGAAACATCCCACTTGTTAATTGATCATTCCCGCTCATGTGTTCACTACTAGCTGGGCGCATTCCACCCGTTTGCTGATTATAATTTATTTGTATCAATACTGCTGCAACATGTTGACAGTACGTTTGAAAAGACGCTAATGACGGACAACTACATTTCGCAACAACATCACCCTTTTTAATTTTTTCGACTGTAACATGAAAATCTTCGTTTCCTTTTACTGTCGCCTCGCAAATTTCTTTATTTTCATCATAATGATTTATTATTACTTTATTTGATTTATAATAAGCTTCGCCTCTTTTATATGAGGTCTCTCCGCACACTTCTTTAATAATCGATTTATTTAACGTAAAACTCATTGCTTTGACACTTCCTTACTGTAAAACCATTTTCTCTTACTTAACATTTTACATGCTTCACGAGAAAATATAAAATGTTGGTTTAACAAAAAAGATACTTATTTATAAACGCCTCAGACTGTAAGCAAATAGAGTTTCAGCACTTGTCCCTAAACTCTTAAAACCGCCTATTATACAGGCGATTCTGAAAGGTTCCAGCATAGTATTTAAATATTTTCTACATTTTTCATGTAAAAGTTTTACTGGCCATCGCATCAACAATTTAAAAGATATGATTTTATGAAGAAGAGTGATAAAGGTTTTTCACACACACACCGTAGAGATGGATGTGCATATTTTGATGCAGGGGGCTTACTGTCTATAATAAGAGGATAAAGTAGATAATTTACATATTTTCATGCGTGCCCTTATATAAGACTGTTATTGCGGCTAGTATAAGGATGATCCCCATACAAGCAGGTGCGGCATGCCCAAGTGAAACATAAATTTGACCTCCAATAATCGGCCCAATCATTCTTGCTAAAGCTTGAATAGATTGACTACCTCCTTGAATCCTTCCTTGTTCACTAGAATCGACAGACTTCGAGAGCATCCCATTGAATGAAGGTCCAAAGATGGAATCACCAAAACCAAATATAAACATTCCAGCGATAAGAAACGGATAAAATGAGAACAAAGCTGATGCTGCAATAAGACTATAACCTATAATCTCCGAAACCATTCCGAGAATTGCTATCTGTTTATCAGTAAGTTTTGTCAAAAGTTTTGGCATTATAAAACTTTGTGAAATGATATCTTGGAATCCCATAATTGAAAACATAAGTCCGATTAACGCAGGCTTCCAACTAAAAGTATCCATTGTAAATTGTGAAAAAATTGCCTGTAAAGATCCATTTGGTATCCAAAGTAAGAATGCTGAGACAAGTAGCCATTTTAAATTTTTCATGGAAAGTATATTTGCAAGTTGTGTAAATGGATTCAATCTTACAAAGGTAATCTCTTTCAATCTTTTATTTTTGTCAAGGCTCTCAGGCATATATAAGATTCCATAAACAACATTTAATAAAGTTATGATTGCTCCAAAATACATAGGTACAGAATAACCAAACTTGGCAAGATATCCACCTATAGTTGGTCCAATAACAGTGCCTACTCCTACAACCGCACTTACCCATCCGAAGTATTTCGTTCTTTGTTCTGGAGGAATAATATCTGCAAAATATGCGAAGATAGTGCTTATGCTCCCTCCTGTTATACCTTCTATTATGCGCCCAGCAAATAGTATCCATAGAGCTCCTCCTATGCCAAAAACTAAGTACCCGATTGCGGAACCGAAAAGGCATACTAAAAGTAATGGACGACGACCATATTTATCACTCAAAGCTCCAAGTGCGGGAGCCGCAAAAAATACGCAGACTGCATAAACAGAAGTTAATAGCGTAACGACGACCGCTTGTTCTGCCGAATTACTTGTATACGGCTGCACTAAAAATGGAACGACAGGTATTATAATGCTGAATCCTATTCCACAAAGAAACACAGAGATAAGACCGAATAGTAAGGCGTGTTTATCTATGACTCTTTCCGTATTATGTTCATTATGTGATCTGAATTTGGACATTTACATTCTCACCCCAACAGTTATTTTTGTTTCCTTATCAACAAAACAATAACTCCTTTTTGTTTCCCTGTCAACAAAATTACAACAATAAAAAAGGCAATCCATCCTTGGACTGCCTTTCGTTTCATTTTTATTTTTTAAATAGATTACGACTTAATATGTACACCTTGTTTCTTTATTTCTGTATCTAAATGTCTACTATACTTTTCCACAAAGCTAAGTATACTATCAAATTCTTCCTCGGTTACTTGATCAAACACAACTTTATCCCGTTCTTCAAACTCTTTGTGCAGATCCTCATGTATTTTATAAATTACTTTCCCTTGTTCAGTAAGCCTAAAATAGATTTCTTTCTTATTATCCGACTTCTGATAACTTTCGATAAGGCCTTTTTTTATAAGTTTTTTTGTTATTCTACTTATGGCACCGCGAGTCATATAAAAGGACTCCGCAAGTTTTGTCACGTTAGAATCTACATTTTTTTCAATGTATTCGATACAATGTACTTCAGAAGAATTATACCCCTTAAGACTGTCTTCCATCTTATCCTTATTAAGCCAAACAATCTTATTATATAAGTCCCTGAAACCCACTATGATCTTTTCTTCTTTATTCATGCCCTGTCCTCCTCCCCGTTGGTGCATTAACCATATTATATTTATTTTTTGCTTCTATTCCAACTCTAATGAAAAAAGAGAGTCAAAAGCGTGTTGAGCACCAAGAAACTCAATGTCATTTGAACAAGACTTTGTCTACAATCTGAAACACTTATCTCTTTTCATTCTATCTCCATCAACCGTTTTGCCTCAAAATACAACACTTGAATAAACTTCTTCGTGTTAATACGTATATGACCAGAAGCCGCTACTTCATCTTTCGTCATTTCTGTCATCCGTTTTCTAACTATAGTAAAATCAAAAAATTTCGGAGCATAGCTTTCAAATTTCGGATTCGAAAAATCTGTTAACCCGAGGGAAGCTAAGTGATTTAACGATTGATAAATCGCCCTTCTTACCCTTTGCTCAGATGCTTTCTTCTCTTTATCAATATCCGTATCTAAAGCTACATCCCCTAATTTTCTTATTGTAATATGATGGAAAATATCTTTTAACGCAGGAAATCCAAATTCAAATGTTTGTGCCTTTTCCTGCCCATATAAATATTCCAACATACTAAGCAAGTCTTTGCTTCCGTTCTCTCCCGCAATACCGAGTTCTGATAATAAATAGCGCCCTAAATCCGCTATTTTCTTCCCTTCTTGTATTGGCTCATTTCGAACTTGCGGCTGTTCCCACTTAAAAACGTTATTCAATGATTTTTGAATATCATGTATAGAACGCTCCAAACGAATACGCTCCATTACTTTTCGTACAACAGATACAACTTCAATTTTATTCAGTGGCTTTGTAATATAATATTCTACTCCAAGTGTATACGCCTCACCTATAAGTTGCTTCGATTCAACTTGAGAAATCATAATGATCTTCCCAGTAAAAGCGGACGCAATATGACGAACTGTTTCAATTCCGTCTCGCATTGGCATTAATAAATCAATAAACAAAATATCTACTTTTTTAAAATTCAGTTGGTCCGCTTCAATAAAAGCTCCGTCTTCCGACTCTCCAATTACTTCCCCAAGATCTCCATCTTCAATAATTTGCGAAAGCATAGAACGGAAAACTTCATCATCATCTACGATATAATAAAACAACATTATTCCCCTTCCCGCTTTAAACTGCACTCCGGTAAACAAACGATAAACTTACACCCACCGCCAGTTTCTCGGTCTTCTAATCTCACTTCTCCACCTAGCTCTGTTACCATTTCGTTTATGTAAGAAAGTCCAATACCTGTTGACGGTGTTCCCGTTTGATCATACTTTGAAGTAAACCCTGGCTTAAATACTAATTTCTTATACTTCTGTGCAATACCAGGACCATCGTCAATTACTTCAAAGAATATATGTTTATCTCGTTTATATAGCTTTATACTAATGAGACCTCTATCCTCAATTGCTTCCACTGCATTTGCAACTAAATTATTAAAAATTGATAGAACTGTATACACGTGATATGCAGCGTGCTCACCTTCTATATGTTTAGAAAAACGTATATCTTTTCCTAGCATTTCAGCATACTTCTCATTTATTCTTACAATTATTTCCGCTAATTCATGTCCTTCTACATACTCAGCCACATTTTTATCTAATAACAGTTTAGATAACCCTGCAAAAATCCTTTGATTATCCTTTTTTATTTCATGCACTTCTCCTGCTATTTTTAAAGCTGTTTTGCTATTTAAGTCATCGTTCGCTTGTAAGTTTCGATATAGTTGATATGCTTCTTGTGTAATTAACTCAGCATTTTGTAACGTTTTTTTCAAATGGACAGATTCCACATATAAATTAGAGAGATACATTAACATATTTTCATTTTCTTTTCGAACTTGGGATTCTTTTAATTTCGTTTCATATAAATTCATCATATTTAAAAAACCGAGCGCAAAGAAACTACGGAAAATAGCTATAATGATTAGTTTATTCACTTCAGAAACTGTTATTGTAGTGCCTAGTACGAGCATATGATAAAACGCAAGTTCTGACATACTTGCAATAATTTCAATTGAAATTCCAAGGCACCCAATAACAATTGGCTTCTGATGAAACTTATTTACCCTACAAAACGAAAAGAGGCTTCCATAAATAAAATAATAAAAGAACACAGGATAGCGCAAATAAAATGATTCTGTCATATGGAATGAACCTTGCAATACCCAGTCAAGACTTACACGGAATAAAAATACAGATATACCGACGAGAACACCTGCAGCAGCTGCTGGTATTCTTCTTAAAAATAGTAATAAAAAGAAGAAAAGCGGTGTCCCGAAGCTAACACGAAACATATCATTAAAAGGATGAAAATTAAGCTCTCCAGCAATTGGGACAACTACCATTAATATAATTAAAAGATACATATCTTTCTTCCATAATTGATTCCAATTCAAAGCTGCCACTTCCTATATATTTTTTCAAAATGTATAAGTAAAGCCCGTTTATTATTATAAACGGGCTTTTTCTCTATATACTAACCTTTTCTACCGCTTTTATTTGACGATACTCAGGCTTCCACATTGCTTCTTTCACTGCAATCTTAATATCGTTATCACTTAAGTTCTCTCTAGCAACACCTTCTGCAACTGCAACTTTCGCTACTTCAATTGCAACTAGTTCAGAGATATTACGTAACTCTTCAACTTCTGGCAAAATAGGTGCTCCTGGCTGACTTGTATCTACCATACTTGCAACTGCTTCAGCTGCTGCTGCGAACATTCCATCCGTCATGACGCTTGCACGAACAACAATTGTACCAAGACCTAGTCCTGGGAAAATAAGTGCGTTATTTGACTGTCCAATCACATACGTTACACCGTTATATGTAACCGGTTCAAACGGACTTCCTGTTGCAACTAACGCTCTTCCTTCTGTCCACTCGATTAAATCTGCTGGTTTCGCTTCCGCAAGTGGTGTTGGATTCGACATTGGTAAAATAATTGGTCTTTCTACGTGAGAAGCCATTTCTTTAATAATCTCTTCTTTAAATGCGCCCGCAACTGTTGATGTTCCAATTAAAATTGTCGGTTTTACATGTTTCACAACTTCAGCAAGCCCAATCACATCATTTTGTTTCCAATCACTTACTTCTGCTTCTTTTCTTGCATATGGAATTTGGAAATCAAGAAGACCTTCCATATTATCTGTAACTAATCCGTTACGGTCAATACACCAGAAACGATTATGAGATTCTTCATCTGATAAGCCGACGCGAACCATTGCATCTCTTACTTGATCTGCGATACCGATTCCAGCCGTACCAGCACCAAACACAACAACACGGTGCTCACTTAGCGGTACACCAGAAGCTTTTACTGCCGATAATACAGCAGCAAGTGAAACTGCCCCTGTACCTTGAATATCATCATTAAATGTACAAACGTCATGACGATATTTATCTAAAATTTTTCGTGCATTTCGAGAACTGAAGTCTTCCCAATGTAGAAGCGCCTTCGGGAATTGTTTATTTACCGCTTGAACAAACGTATCAATAAATTCATCGTAAGCTTCCCCTGTTATACGAGGGTGACGATTTCCGATATAAAATGGATTGTTTAATAATTCCTCACGATTTGTACCTACATCTAAAATTACTGGTAATACACGGCTAGGATCGATTCCAACTGCGGCCGTATATACAGCTAATTTCCCGATTGCGATGTTAATTCCACCAACACCCCAATCACCAATTCCTAATATACCTTCTCCATCCGTTACAACGACTAAATCAATATTTTCAGCTGTTGCACCGATATTGGCAAATGCATCTTCAATACCTGATGGATCGTTAATTGATAAATAAATACCACGTGGTTTACGGTATTCATGACTATACCTTTGAATTGCTACACCTACAGTTGGTGTATATACAATCGGTAACATTTCACGTAAATGATCTGTTAATATACGATAAAATAATACTTCATTTCGATCATGTAACGCCGTTAAGTATACATTTTTTAATAAATCATCCGGCTGAGAACTAAATTGTTCATATGCTCGGCGTGCTTGTTCTTCTAATGTTAAAACAGCTGGCGGTAATAAACCTTTTAAACCTAACTCTTCTCTTTCCTCTTGTGTGAAAGCTACCCCTTTATTTAAAAGTGGTGTTGATAATACTTCTGCTCCTCTTAATGTTGTTTCTAATGCACCATTAGAAGCCACTGTAAACTTACTCATAACATCCCTACCTCTATTCATATATAGCATTTCTATATTGTAAACAAAAAAGAGGGGATTGTCCCCCTCTTCTTTTAATTTTTCTTTAAAAGAGTTGCTCCTGCAATCCCTGGATGTGTCATTTCGAATGGATCTAGAATTAACTCTAAATCTTCTTGTGACAATACACCATTTTTTACACAAAGTTCACGAACGGATTGACCTGTTGCAATTGCTTCATTCGCAACGCGAGCTGCTGCTTCATAACCGATATGAGGATTCACGGC
>NZ_JAAMNK010000018.1:0-113894 GCF_011066025.1 Bacillus sp. EKM202B
TAAAGTTAGTTTGTCTAGCATCTAAAAATAAAAATTGACGTTTCACGTTGTTTGTTTCGTTCAGTTTTCAAAGAACTTGTCCGCCGCTTCACAAGCGACTTCATCATATTAACATCTTCATTTTTCGATGTCAACAATGTTTCTTAATTTCTTTTTGTCATTTTCTGCGTTTCCGCATCAGCGACGTTTATTAATATACCATCGTGATTTCGAAATAACAAGTACTTTTTATAAAAAAAATAAAAAAATCACCTATCCTACTTTCTTCTATGTAAGGACTCCTTATCCTCTCTACTGAAAACAGGTATTTTGATTGTATACCAATACACTCCGAGCAACCAAACTGTAGGTCACAATAACTTCTCAGATTTTCATTCTCTTCTATATTAAAGTTCATAATCATTTACTCCCTATAGAATAATGATATAAATTAGCCGTAAGAAACGAATCAATCCACATTAAAAAGTAATTCGAACGAACAATTTCCTCCCCCATCAAAAATTGCACTTTATACAAATAATACAATCTCACCAAAAACATTATCTTAAGATTGTTGTTAGAATTTTTTTACATTTAATTAATGAAAAATATCCATTTTTTGTTATATAGTAAGAAAGTGCCCACAAAACTATAAATACTAATGGAGGAATTATCTTATGGATAGGTTAACAAAATTTTCATTAAAAAACCGAGCTGCTATTATTATCATGGTTTTTCTCATTTCCATACTCGGTGTTTATTCCGGCTCTAAATTACCTATGGAATTTTTACCAAGCATCGATAACCCTGCAATAACTGTCACAACATTATCTCAAGGGCTCGATGCTGAAACGATGACTAAAGACGTAACTGATCCCCTTGAAAAACAGTTTCGTAATTTAGAACATATTGATGGCATCATTTCCTCCACACACGAAGGATTATCACGCATCGACATTGCATATACATCCAAGGCAAATATGAAAGATGCAGCACGCGAAGTCGAAAAAGCAATTAATACGATTAAATTACCTAAAGATGTAACTAAACCTGTAGTTAGCCAATTAAATACTTCTATGATTCCACTCGCTCAAATTACCATTCAGAAGCAAAATGGATTTTCAAAAGCTGACGAAAAACAAATCGAGAAAGAAATCGTACCACAACTCGAAAGCATTGATGGTGTTGCCAATGTCATGTTTTTCGGAAAATCAACTTCCGAATTATCCATCGTTCTTGATCCTAACAAACTAAAAGATAAAAACGTAACATCAGAGCAAGTATTAAAAGTTGTACAGGGAAAAGAAACTTCCACTCCCACTGGAGCAATTACTGTTAATAAAGAAGAATACAATCTTCGTGTCATCGGGGAAGTAAAAAATATAAATGAGATTAAAAACATCACCGTAGCACCTCAAGTGAAATTGCAAGATATTGCTCAAATTGAACTGAAACAAAACTACGATACAATATCACACATAAACGGAGAAGAAGGAACAGGATTAATCATCATGAAAGAGCCGAGTAAAAACGCGGTTGCAATTGGAAAAGAGATTGATAAAAAAATTAAAGACATAAGTAAGCAATATAAAGATCAGTTTTCTATTAAACTTTTAGCCTCAACTCATGAACAAGTTGAAAATGCTGTTACTAGTATGGGAAAAGAAGTAATCCTTGGCGCAATCGCCGCTACTCTAATTATCTTAATCTTTTTGCGTAACTTCCGAACGACACTCATCGCTGTTGTCAGTATTCCATTATCTATTTTATTAACACTCTTTTTACTACACCAATCTAACATCACACTTAACATTTTAACTCTCGGTGGCTTAGCAGTTGCAGTTGGACGTCTCGTCGATGATAGTATCGTTGTCATTGAAAATATTTTTCGCCGTTTACAAAAGGAACCTTTCTCTAAAGATATTATTATCGATGCAACGAAAGAGGTTGCCGTCGCAATCACTTCTTCTACTTTAACAACGGTCGCTGTTTTTTTACCTATCGGCCTCGTATCAGGAGTAATCGGAAAATTAATGTTACCTATGGTATTAGCAGTTGTATATTCAATCCTTTCTTCTTTAATCGTCGCATTAACAGTTGTTCCACTTATGGCTTTTTTACTACTCAAAAAAACAAAGCATCGCAAGCCGAGCTCTTCACCACGATATGTAGCTACATTAAAGTGGGCTCTTTCTCATAAATTTATTATTCTACTAACTTCATTTTTATTATTTGCGGGATCAATCGCTGCATATATATTACTACCAAAATCGAACATAAAGTCCGAAGATGATACAATGTTATCCGTTAATATGACGTTTCCAGCTGATTATAATTCTGAATCTCAAAAACAAAAAGCCTTTGACTTCGAAAAGAAACTACTCTCTAATCCTGATGTAACAGATGTTATTTTACGAATGGGATCTAGCGCAGAAGATGCACAATGGGGGCAAACGACTAAAAATAATCTTGCCAGTATATTTGTAGTCTTCAAAAAGGGGTCTAATATCGACCAATATATTAAAGACTTAAAGAAAGATCATAAATCTTTTGAACCTGCCGAACTTGATTATATAAAAACGAGTTATTCAAGCTCTGGTGGGGGTAACAATTTACAATTTAACGTAACTGCTACTAACGAAACGAATCTAAAAAAAGCCGCTAACATCGTCGAAACAAAACTAAAGAGTATGGATGCTCTCTCTAAAGTAAAAACGAATTTAGAAGACTCTAAGAAAGAATGGCAAATTCATATTGATCAAACAAAAGCCGAACAATTAGGTTTAACCCCAGAATTAGCAGCACAACAAGTAGCATTCCTTATGAAGAAATCGCCTATTGGTGAAATTTCAATTAGCAATGAAAAAACTACTATTATGATAGAGCACAAAAAAGAAAATATTAATAAACAAACAGATATTTTAAACGCAAACATACTGTCACCTATTAACGGACCAATTCCTTTAAAGGACATTGCAACTATTTCAGAAAAACAACTTCAAACAGAAATTTTCCATAAAGACGGAAAAGAAACAATTCAAATTACTGCTGAAGCCTCAAGTGAAGATTTAAGTAAAGTAAGCGCAGAAGTAAACAATGCGATAACCAACTTAGATTTACCTAGTGGAGCAAAAGTAAATATCGCCGGCGCCACTGAATCTATGCAAGAGAACTTCACAGATTTATTCAAAATCATGGGGATTGCAATTGGGATTGTATATTTAATTATGGTTATCACCTTTGGGCAAGCGCGTGCTCCTTTTGCAATTTTATTCTCCTTACCATTAGCTGCTGTCGGTGGTATTTTAGGATTAATCATTTCAAGAACACCTGTCGATATAAATTCTTTAATTGGCGCATTAATGTTAATTGGGATTGTCGTCACAAATGCAATTGTATTAATAGAAAGAGTGCAACAAAATCGAGAAAATGGCATGGAAACAAGGGACGCCTTACTAGAAGCTGGGTCCACGAGACTTCGTCCAATTATTATGACAGCTGTAACAACAATCGTTGCTATGCTCCCTCTCCTATTCGGTCAATCTCAAGCAGGGAGTATGGTATCAAAAAGTTTGGCAGTTGTTGTAATCGGCGGTTTGGCAGTTTCAACTGTTCTTACATTAGTAGTCGTTCCTGTTATGTACGAATTACTGGATAAAATCGGTAGAAAAAGACGTTCACGCAGAAAAATCAGTACTTCTACAGAAACACCTGATATTTAAAGTAAAAAGGCGTTATCTTCACGAATGAAGATAACGCCGTTTCTTTACCTACCCATATAATCCATCCTTCTTTTGCGCATATCGCTCTATAGGTTGACCAAAGTCTACAATAAGATATTCGTTATTTGAAGGTCTTTTACTCCCCCCTTTATATCCATTTCTTCTATATTAAAATACAAAAAGAACCCCCTACTTATAAATAGAGAGTTCTTCTTTATAACTTATGCCGCTTTTACCTTCTTCGTCGTTTTACTTTTTCTTTTCGTTCCTGTAAAACGCTTATGCAATACAGATGCTATCAAGCGTGAAATAACATTGAATAGTAATACCATAATAATTAATACAGCTGCAGATTTTGTCGCAATCAACTTCGCATCCGGGATAATCCCTTCAGAATTCAACTTCCAAATATGAACCGCTAACGTTTCAGCTGGTCTAAATGGATTTAAAGGATGCGCAGGACTTGAGAAGTCCGCTGCTGAATTTAAAATTGGAGATGTTAAACCCGCTGTGTAAATTAATGCCGCTGCTTCACCAAATATACGGCCAGCCGCTAAAATAACACCTGTAATAATTTGCGGTAATGACGACGGGATAATAATACGCGCGATCGTTTGCCACTTTGTCGCACCTAATCCAAGACTCGCCTCTTTTACATTATGAGGAACTTCTGAAATCGCATTTTCACAAACACGCGTTAAACCTGGTAAGTTTAAAATAGTTAAAGCTAAAGCACCACCCATTACCGTGTACCCCCAGCCTGTCATTGTAACGAACACTAACAAACCGAATAAACCAACAACAATAGAAGGTAAAGACGCCATTGTTTCAATACATAAACGAACAAAACTTAAAAATCGACCTTGTTTTGCATACTCCGCTAAATATATTCCAGCACCTAATCCAAGAGGAATAGATATAATAAGCGTTATAACAAGCATATAGAAGGAATTGAATAACTGCGGACCAATCCCACCACCAGCTCTTGTATTGCTTGGTTCTCCAAACAAGAAATTAGGATCCCAAAATCCCCATCCCTTTTGTAAAATTTCAAACACTAAGAACACTAGCAAAGCTACAACTAAAGCCGCAACCGCATAAAAGATACCTGTCCAAACTTTATTTACCGTTCTTGCATTCATTATTATCGCTCACCTCTTTGACCAATCGCTCGAATTACTAAAATAAACAGGAATGAAATAACAAGCAAAATCATCGCTAATGTCCATAGCGCATTGTTCCAAGCTGTTCCGTTCAATGTATTCGTCATATCCATTGTCAGAATACCTGTTAACGTTGCTGTTGGACTATATATTCCTTCTGGTAATTTAATCGTGTTCCCGATTACCATTTGAACCGCTAACGCTTCACCAAAAGCACGCGCTAATCCTAAAACTATACCTGTTAAAATCCCCTGTTTTGCAGCAGGAACGATCACTCGACTAATCGCTTGCCATTTCGTTGATCCTAGACCATAAGAAGCTTCTAAATAATCAAATGGAACAGAGCGTATTGCATCAGAAGCGATACTAGCAATAGTAGGTAATATCATAATACTTAGGACAATAATACCCGCAATTAAACTAAACCCCACTCCTCCAAACGAATCACGTAATAGTGGCACTAAAATCGTAACCCCTAATAATCCGTATACAACTGAAGGAATACCAACTAATAGTTCTAAAACAGGCTTCAATACTTTATTTCCGAACTTCGGCGAAATTAAATTCATGAATATAGCAAGAGCTATAGCAATTGGCGCACTAATAATAACTGCACCTATCGAAACCAATGTTGAACCTATAATAAAAATTACAGCTCCGAAGGTTCCTTCGTCAGCATTCGGATTCCATTTTGTCGATGTTAATACCTCAGTAAATGAGATACCACTTTGCGTAAAAGATTGAATTCCTTTACCACAAATAAACGCAATAATAGCTAATGTAACTAAAACAATAAAAATACCACAAAACGTAACGAGTGATCTTCCTATATATTCACTCTTTACGTAATTTATTTGTTTTTTCCCCTTCATCACAGGACAGACCCCACTTCATAAATTGAAATGAACAGGACTGACCTTGCAGCCAGCCCCATAAATTTTATTACTTATTTAATTTAGACATCGGAATGTAACCCATATCTTCTACTTGCTTTTCGAAATCTTTACCTTTTACATAGTCAATGTAAGCTTTTGTTGCTTCTTTTGCCTCACCTTTTGTTACCATGTACTCGTAAGACCAGAATGGATATTTACCAGCAGCGATGTTCTCAACTTTTGGTTCAGATCCATCAATTTTAACCGTTTGTAGCGCACCTTTTTTCTCACCAACCATGTAAGACATTGCTAAGTAACTCACTGAACCTGGAGTAGAGTTAATCGCTTGCTCTACAGCACCATTAGAATCTTGTGTCGTACCAGTTCCATCATTAATTTTCGCGTCTTTCATCACTGTCTTTTCAAAAGTAGCACGTGTACCAGATGAAGCTGGACGGTTAATTACGTTGATTTTTTCGTCTTTCCCGCCAACCTCTTTCCAATTCGTTACTTTTCCAGTGAAGATATCTTGTACTTGTTGTACTGTTAAGTTATCAACTTTTACATCTTTATTTACGACAAGCGCGAATGCGATACCCGCAACTTTGTTATCTACTAATTCTTTTGCTTTATCAGCATCTTTTATTTTATCTCCAGATGGAACATCCGAATTACCAATTTGTACTGCACCAGATGCTACTTGGTTAATCCCTGTTCCACTACCGCCACCTTGAACTTGAATAGAAACTTTTGAATTTTTCTCCATGAATTTCTTTCCAGCTTCCTCTGCAAGAGGTTGAAGCGCTGTAGAACCTGCAGCTGCAATCGTACCTGACAATTCTTGTTTTGCATTATCGCTTCCTTTAGCATTATCTTTACTAGCTGTATCTTCTGCTTTCCCACATCCAACTAATGCTCCTGCTACCACTAAAGCTGCTAAAGAAAATTTAATACCCTTTTTCATAACCATGTCTTGTACCCCCATTTGGATTATCACTTTTCACATTCGTCTACTTTTTTCGAACACAAATTCATTGTAGGACAACAATATTATGTGAGTGTTAAGCAATTTTTAATTTTAAGTAAATAGCGATAATAATCCTAAAAAGCTAGGAATCCCAACATTTGTAGTTAAAGAACCCAACAAAATCCACACTAAACGAGCTGTAATGTAAATTTATTCTTAATAATGTAAACTCAATGTAAATGTTTTTCTTTCTTTTCACCTTTTAGTTAAAAATATATTTACAAATCCACTATATTTTTAACTTTTACAATCTCATTTTATTTACATTAAACAGAATTTCAGTATTTTTTTTTAGTACAACTAAATAAATTGGAACAATTCTAAAAATAATTGAATATTTTTAAAGTACTAATTGACAGCATCATTCAATGTAGTCTACTATATTAGTAGCAAAAAGTTTACCTAAGGAAACTTTTTAAACTTAAACTAACAATATAGAGATGAGGTAACTTTTATGGTATCGGCTAATACAAGACCACTTTCTGCATTTAAAACAGGAGAGTTTGTACAAATTGAGAAGATACAATTAGAAGGAACTATGAAACGACGTTTATTAGATCTAGGGTTTATCCCTGGGGCAACGATTAAAGTATTACAGCGCAGTCCACTTGGAGATCCGGTCGCTTATCAAGTAAGCAATACAACTATTGCACTGCGTAAAGAAGAAAGCTCCCTTATTTTCGGGGTATTAATAGGAGATGATTTCAGATGAGCAACCACCGTATTGCTTTAGCTGGCAACCCGAATACCGGGAAAAGTACATTATTTAATACTTTAACAGGCTTAAAACAACATACTGGAAACTGGACGGGAAAAACTGTTTTAAAGGCCGAAGGGGAATATGAACATAACGGAAATAAATATACATTAATAGATTTACCTGGAACTTACTCACTATATTCAAACTCTGCGGATGAAGAAGTGGCGAGAGATTATATTATCTTTGAAAAGCCAGAAGTCACTGTAGTTGTTATAGACGCAACTGCTATGGAGAGAAATTTAAATTTAGCACTCCAAGTGATGGAAATGACGAGCAACGTAGTTATTTGTATTAACTTAATTGATGAAGCTGAGAAAAAAGGCATCGTTATTGATGAAAAGAAATTAGCAACATCACTCGGTGTACCGGTAGTAAAGATTTCAGCTCGAAACCGAATTGGTATCGGGCATTTACTAAATGTCATCGCTAAAGTAGCAAATAAAAAAATAATTCCAACACCAATTAAAATTACTTACAGCGAAAAAATCGAAAATATGATTCAGGAATTAGAACCACAAATTTATAAAGTGTTCGGTGATGCGTATCCAGCACGCTGGATTGCGTTACGTATATTAGATGGGGATAAAAATTTCTTAACTACACTTCAAAAACACCATAATGAACCACTTGTAAGGGAGGTCGTAATAAATGGAATCTCACTCAGCCAGTAAAGCTCTTCCATTGGACTATATTATTCAACATGCACAAACACTATCAAAAGAAGATATACGAGATGATATTGTCGGAGATATTTACCGAACATCTGCAAGCATATGTAAAGAATCTGTTCAATACACAAATACTGATAAATTGTATCGTTCCGAAAAACTAGATAAAATTTTCACATCTCCCATCTGGGGATTTCCAATTATGCTCGGTATTTTATCTATCATTTTTTATCTTACAATTGCAGGCGCTAACGTACCATCTGATATGATTGCTGAGTTCTTTGGATGGGTAGAAGGATATTTAACATCTTGGTTCCAAGCAATGCATGCACCTGAATGGTTACACGGTATTTTAATACTTGGTTTATTCCGTGGTATCGGTGCTGTTATTAGCGTTATGTTACCACCTATGGCAATCTTTTTCCCTATGTTTGCACTATTAGAAAACTACGGATACTTACCACGTGTTGCGTTTAATATGGATCGTTTATTTAAGCGATCTGGTGCTCATGGTAAACAATCTTTAACAATGGCAATGGGATTCGGTTGTAATGCAGCTGCCATTATGTCAACGCGTATTATCGAATCGCCACGTGAACGTATGCTTGCTATCTTAACAAACAACTTCGTTCCATGTAACGGTCGCTGGCCTATGCTAATTTTAATGGCTTCACTATTTATGGCTGCTGGTTATACAGGTAGTATGCAAACATTTGTTACTGCTGGCGTTGTAGTTGGAATGGTTGTAATTGGTGTTATTATGACGTTAACCGTTTCTTGGGTACTATCGAAAACAGCTTTAAAAGGTGTTCCAACTCACTACACACTTGAGTTACCACCGTACCGTAAGCCAAAAATTTGGAATACAATTGTACGTGCAACACTCGATAAATCCATCTATGTTTTAAAACGAGCTATAGTTGTAGCTGCTCCTGCGGCTGCATTAACTTGGTTACTCGCTAATATTTTCATCGGCGACACAAGCCTGCTTATGTATTTTGTAAACTTCCTAGATCCATTCGCTAAAACGTTAGGACTTGACGGCTTTATTCTAGCTGCATTCATTCTTGGACTACCAGCTAATGAAATTGTTATTCCGATTTTATTAATGTCTTACTTATCAACTGGATCTTTAACTGAAATAGATGATTTTAATCAGATTAAAAATCTATTCTTAGAAAACGGTTGGACTTGGTTAACAGCGTTAAACACAATGTTGTTCTCCCTTCTTCATTTCCCGTGCGGAACGACACTAGTTAACATATATAAAGAAACAAAAAGTGCAAAATGGACATTCTTATCGTTTGCAATCCCTACCGTTATCGCCATTGTTGTTACATTCCTCTCTACACAATTGGTACATTGGTTAGGGCTTGTATAAAGTGCAATTTTACTCAATAGGGGCTTGTATTAGCCCTCACTAATCAGGCGTGTACGGGCAGTTGACTTCCTATCTAACACCTTGCTCCCACCGAATAGTCTTACTGCCCGTTAACGCGGGATAAAAGCAAAGCATACATAAAAGGTATCCCCCTCCACATATGCTTTGCGCGAAAGAAACCTGAAAATCATTCAGGTTTCTTTTTTTCTTTCCACGGCTGCGCCCCATACGTTGTGAGTTTTTTATGGATGAAGTATATGGTTCCCGGAAGAACCGCCATTAATATCGTGCAACTAATTCCTAATCCAGTAAACAACTTTCATCACCTTATTTCACTCTCTTCGGTAAAGCTGAGCCTGAATGTTCAATTATCGGATGAACATGAACAGTAATTTCAGCATCACTAAAATAATTCTGACCTTGATCCCAATTCTTACTTATTTTTTTCCACTCTTTATAATTATGTCTCTTATACACTTCCCCTAATTCTAATACATCTACCTTATATTTTTTTTGAACAAGCTTAATCGATTTTTGGATGCGTTTCTCCATTTTCTCCGAAATATCCTTCTCTAAACGCTTTTCATTCAAAACTTTTTTATGATCACTAAAGTGCAACTCCGCCAATGTGCCTTCCAGATATATGTGAATATCAAACTTTGGTTTTGTAGCATTCGTTGTAGATACTTTAATTTTCCGACGCAGCTTATGAATTTCATATGTAATAAGTTGATCCTTTTTACGAATGGTAAAAAAGCCTCCAATTTTTTTACCTATTATATAATTCATTCCTAATGTTTCTTCCCCACCCAAAATACCTACACACTTATTATCCTTCCCGCGAAACAACGCTGCCCCGTTCATTTGTACCCCTTGTTTTGTTAGTTCGAGAATAGGTAATACAAAACTCCGATTGGAAATCATCTTTTCCTGGACTTCACCAATTCTTGCAGCCTCAATCATTTGGGCATTTTTCGGAGGATGTTCAGCTAACATATCGATATACTGCGCTGGCAAATTTTCAGGCTTGGCACTCTGCTTTAAAATAGCTTCTGCATTTTTCTTCGAAACGAACAAACGAATATTCCTTCTCATTTCATGATCGCGAATATATACATCTAACGTATTTTGCAAAACATATGGATTCGCTAGTAAATCTTTAGAAAAAATAATCACTTGTATATGCGGAAAGAATAATGAACGACTAATTTTTTTGGCGATAATTCGGATTTGCTCAAAGACACTATCTGCTTTCGCACTAACATTAATATAATTTTCGCCATCTCCATCACCTTGTCCACCTTGTTGCGACAATTTACTGGGGAGTACCATCTGATACGTCCCTTTCATAATTGGATTTGCTTTCTTTGCCTTTACAATATCGTAAGCTGCACCTACTACAAATCCTCTTTCTTCTATTTCTTCTAACTCAGAGCACCCACTTATAGATCCAGCTAAAACCATAACCATTATTATTTTAAGAAGGTGTTTCATTTTTACCATTCCTTCTTTTTATTTTATATACAATAAAAACTAACAAAGGCGCTAACACGACAAACCCCATATCTATCCAAGCTAAATAAGTCCCATAACTTGACAATTTCTTCAAATTACTAGGTATCATATTCACCATAAAAATAATCGGGGCACTTACAAAAATGAAAATATGCTTCTTCACTTTCGGAAACATAGCACAAAATAATAAAGATGCGACATCATAATACATTGCTGTCGTGTTATAAATAGTAATAATCCAAGTAGTAAAAAAAATTGCATCAAATCTTTCTAAAAACCCTCCGCCAATTTCAATTTCTTTTCCTAGTTCAATTGTTGGATATGTCAATCCACGTGTTGTCATATATGTAAAAACACTAATACAAGTTACATAAATTAAAATGTATGACAATACGTTCACCATCACCGCTTTTGCAACTGCCATTGGCGCTTTTTTCGCTGTTTTATCGTTCAACAACACAGCATAAAACAGAGCTACCTCAAATCCGATGAATGTAAAAATAGAATTTTTAACTCCTACAGCATATTGACTGACATTCGTTTGAAAAGCCGGTAATAAATTATCTATTTCCATTAAGTTCACATTCAATAAAGAAAGAAGCACTATCGCAATTAAAACAATTGGCAAGAATAGAACATTTAACCTTAATAAAGCCGCTCTCGATCCAGCTACTCCATAAATAACAACTAATAAGAAGAAGAAAGACAATAGCTGTATTGGTGTATCACTAAATAAATATGTTTGTGAAATAACCGCAATCATTCGCGATTCATATGCTGTCAAAGCTGCAAATGTTAATACTAAGATGCTACTAATTGTGTATGCAACAGGTTTCGTCAAATGCGCACTCGTATATTGAACAAAGTTTTGTTTTGGGAATAAAATAGCTACCCTCGTTACAAACCAACCTAAAACCGCACATATCAATCCACCCAAAAGTAAAATAATCCAACCGTCCGAAAATAAAGTTTGATCAGCAATATCTCTCGGCATAGACAATGCCCCTATACCAATAATGGTTGACGATACCGCAAACCCAATTTCCCGAGATCCAATCTCTTCATCGCCATACTCAAATGGTTTCAATTATTTTCGCTCCTTTGGACGTATTGTAGAATCTTTTGTTTGCAAATATTCCGGTCTCTCTTTCAACATCGATTTTGGCATACGAATAAGTTCTTCTTTCCAATCTTTATAAAATGCAGGAGCAATAGGCGTTGTATAAGGAATACCAACACTCTTTAAATTCGTAATATGAATCGCAAGTGAAATAAGAGCTAAAATGATTCCGTACAATCCAAAAGCAGTTGCTGCTAATACAAAAACAAAAAGTAAAATGCGAAACGTAATTGTAATGCTATATACAGGCAGTGAAAATGTAGCAATTGCAGTAACTGCAATAATAATAACTAAGAACGGGTTTACAATTCCTGCATTCACCGCCGCTTCCCCAATTACAAGACCGCCTACAATCCCAATTGTTTGTCCCATCGGTTTTGGCAATCTAATTCCCGCTTCTCGTATTAACTCCATCGTTAATGCCATCATTAATGTTTCAATATATGCCGGAAATGGTACCCCTTCTCTGGCTCCCGCAATAGAATAAGCTAGTTTAGATGGGATAAGCCCTTGATGATATGATACAAGTGCTACATACATAGCTGGTAGCAAAACTGCCATTATACCAGAAACCATCCGTAAAACTCTCAATAACGTTCCAATCACCCAGCGCTCATAATGATCTTCGACAGATTGAAAAATATCAACAAATACAAGTGGAGCTATAAGAGCAAACGGTGATCCATCCACCAAAATAGCCGCCTTTCCTTTCGCTAATGAAGCCACAATATTATCAGGCCTTTCCGTATTTAAAAACTGCGGAAAGGGTGACAAATTATTATCTTGAATTAATTGCTCAATCGTTCCCGTCTCAAAAATGACATCTGTCACTATGGATTGAAGACGCCGATCTAGTTCTTTTACAATATACGGGTTAATAATATCTTCTATATATACTAAGGTTACTTCTTTCTGCGATCGTTTCCCCATAATATAAGATTGAAACCGTAACTTCGGATCACGTAAACCACGGCGAATTAACATTTTATTTACATTAATATCTTCATTTAACCCAACTCTTGGTCCACGTATTAAATCTTCTGTCACTGGAGGCTCTAGACTTCTTTTCTCCCAAGCTCTACTGTTAACAACAATAGCCGTTTGAATATTATCAATTAATATAACTGTATCTCCCGCTAAAATCGCATTTATAATATCCGGAAATGTTGTTTTCATACCGACTTCTGCGATAGAAATAAAGCGATCCAATAACGTTTGAACAATAGCTGCTTCTTTTTGTATTTCTTCATATTGAAGCGTACGAACTACATATTTATAAACATTATCCTTATCTGTTAACCCACATAAAAAAATAACAGCGCAGCGCGTTAAACTGCCAGCAAGAGCAACTTCTCTAATTGTTAAATCATTAGGTGAACCTAACTCATCTCTTATTTTCTCCATAACTTCAAACAAGTTACCTTCTAACTCTAACAATTCCCCCACCTAACTTCCTTTTCAACAAGTTTTTAGTTAGATTCCGCTAATAGAAGAAAATATATACAAAAAAGAGCTATCTCTTTTCAAAGATAGCTCTCGTGCACAGGTTATTTTTCTACTATTATATTGTCTGTTTTTATAGATACTCTTTTCGTAATCCCACTCACTACAAACATCACAATCATATTCATTAATAATGCGATTATACCTACGTTTAAATCTTTTATATACTGCGGGAAACTCGGAAACATCGTAGCTATAGTAGAACCAGATAAAGTAATATATGCAACAACTAACAGACCAATCGCCATTCCTGCAATCGCCCCTTGCTTCGTAATAATTTGACGTGGAAACAAACTACATACAAGTGCAGGGAAAAGTTGCGTTACAATACTGTATCCCATTAAAAGGAGAGCTCCTATTGTTTCTCCTCCTTTAAATGTAAATAAAACTGCTATAAACGTTACTACAGGCACAAATAATTTTGCTACTTTAGCCACTTGTCTATCTGAAGCAGATGGGATCATCGTTCGGTAAATATTTTTCGCTAACAATGTAGACGCGGCCATAACAAGCATGGATGCTGGAACTAATGCCGTTAATACCCCAGCACTACCAATAATTCCAATAAACCAAGGATCAAAAGTTTGTAAAGCAAGACGGAATAATGAAAGATCTACATCTCCTCCCTTTAGTCCAGGAACTTGCAGGATAGCAGCAAACCCTGCAAAAAATACGAAAAGTAAAACTAAAGAGTACAATGGCATAATTGCCGCATTTTTACGAAATACTTTTTCATTTTTAGCAGAGAAAGCAGAAGCAAATGTATGAGGCCACATATAAAAACCTAGGGCCGTTAATATAATAGTAGAAACAAACCAAGAAATACTCATCCCTTCTTCAGGTAAAGATAAAAATCCTGGTTTCGCAGCTTCTACAGCTTCGAACATCGGCTGAAACCCTCCGTAATAATGATACGGTAAATATATACCTAAAAACATAACAATAAACAGGATCATAATGTCCTTCAAAGCGGCTGTCCAAGCTGATCCATGTATACCTGAAACCATTACATATATAGTTATAACAATAGCGCCAATCCATACTGCAACAACAGGTGATACCCTTCCATAAGAAGCTTCTGAAACGATAATCCCCAATCCCTTCAACTGTAAAACAAGATATGGGATGATGGAAACAACACCAACAATTGAAACAATCAATCCAAGCGCTTTACTTCTATATTTCTTCGCAAAAAAATCTGGCTGTGAAACAAGGTTATGTTCTTTCGCATATTTCCAAATTGGCGGTAATAAGAAATACGATAAAATATAAGCTAGTGCGCCATAACCTAAAATATAAAAAGTAGGCGCTCCTTTACTATACGCCCATCCACTTCCTCCTAAAAATGTGAATGTCGTATAAATTTCGCCTGCCATAAGGAGAAATACGAAAATCGTTCCAAATCCTCTTCCTCCAACTGACCATTGCTCTAAATTCATATCTTTTCCACGCTGCGCCCGAATACCTAAAAATAGCGCTAGAAATAAGAATAAAATAATGATAAATAATGCTGTCATTCCATATCCCCCTTATTAGCAGGATCGAATACGTACACAATCCCCATACAAAGAGAGGTAATAAGCACCGATAATAATACCCAAAATAATAAAAATGGCATCCCTAGTACGTAAGGAGTGACCGAATTTGCAAATACTGGTCCAACTACTAAACAAAGAACGGGAATAAGTGCTAGCACGTGTATTTTCTTCATCTCATTCTCCTTTATTTATGAAATTCATAATGGATGATACAAACACTTCCACGCCAATCGGCAGTGCATCTTCGTCAATCGTAAAACGAGGATGGTGATGAGGATATATAATTCCCTTCTCTTTATTTCCTGCTCCGATAAAAAAGAATGTCCCTGGTGCCTTTTGTAAAAATGCTGAAAAATCTTCTCCAGCCATCGTTGGTTGTAAACGAACAACCCTGTCTCGTCCATAAAGTTGCAATGCCGTGCGTTCAATAAGCTCTGTAACTTCATAATCATTTACAACTGGTCGGTATCCATATTCATAAGAAAATGTATATTTCGCTCCGTAAGATTCTGTAATATACTTTACAATCCGTTCAATCTTCCCCTCTGTTTCTTCTCTCAACTCATGTCTTAAACTCCGCACTGTTCCTTCAATTTCCGCTTGTTCTGGAATCACATTATGGGTTGTTCCGGCATGAAATTGCGTAACAGATACTACGAGAGAATCTAACGGATTCGTGAGGCGAGATACAATTTGCTGAAGTTGTGAAACAACTTGTGTACCGATTGCAATACTATCAATAGTTTCATGAGGGATTCCAGCATGCCCACCCTTGCCCTCAATCGTAATTTTAAAAACATCCGGCGCAGCCATTGCCGCACCATAAATTACACCTATTTTACCAACCTCTAACGACGCCCACAGGTGAGCACCAATAATATAATCCACACCTTCCATTACCCCCGCTGCAACCATTTCCTCTGCGCCACCAGGAAAATTTTCTTCTGCATGTTGGAATAGAAAACGAATCTCCCCTTTAACCTTCTCTCTTTCCTCTACTAACTTATGTACCACACCAAGTAATATCGCCATATGTCCATCATGACCACATGCATGCATCACACCTTGATATGTCGAAATAAAATCAAAATCATTTTCTTCATGAATAGGAAGAGCATCCATATCAGCCCGGACCGCAATTGTTTTACCGGGCTGTTTACCTACTAACTTTGCCATCACACTATATTGAGTCGGTCGTGACACTTCTAAATATGGGATTTTTTGAAGTATGTCGAACACAAACTGCGATGTTTTCTCTTCTTGAAAAGATAACTCTGGATACTTATGAAAATGCCTTCTCCACTCAACCAACTGATTTTTTGACAAAACAAGTTCCTTTGCAACATCCATTTCTCTTCTCTCCTTCTTCACCAAGTTAAATGTTATTATAACGCGAATTATTAACTTTTAAAAGAATATTCCGAATTTTCCGTGTTATAGACTTAAAAATAAAAAGCCATCTAAAAGATGACTTTTTCCTTATTACAAAATAGTAATTGCTTGTTTTCCCATTTGCTCCCAAGCTTTCTCAAATTCCGCTCGTGGAACAGCCAAACGTGGATTGTTTTTAAGAGGATCATTTACATATACAAAGTTTTGATCATATCCAATTACTACTGCACTATGCTCATAATATGTAATTTTTACTTCACCTGAACTCGTATTCCATGTTTCAAAACTACTTTCAGCTAGTGGCTTAAACGTTGTATTAATAATGACCCATACTGGAGATCCAGAACTAATTACTTTATATATATCTTGCATGTCTCTACCTGTTAAATTAATTACTTTTTCAGGAACATATTTTTCTGCTAAATTAAAGATTGGTTGATTATATACACCATATCCAGGTTCAGCCTTCGTATAAATGTTTCCAACGAATCCCTCATAAGGATTTCCACGCAAACCATTTTGTTCAAATGGAACACGATGGATTTCGCTAGCAAGCTGCATCTTATCTACTTGTACACCTTTATATTGCAGTAACATAGCCAAACTTGTCACTTCACATCCACGAGGTAATTCTGGTAATTGTTTTATAAATGGAACATCTTCAATCATAGCTGATTCTTTCATTTCAGATAGAAAATCTAAGCGTAGCACTTGCGCCTTTTGTATAATTTTATCTTTCCCTATAAAAAACGCGGCCGCAAGTATAATCCCAAAAACAAAAAGATATTTTAACTTTTTCATTATAAACAAAACTCCATTAATTATTATTTTACAGACACAACTCTTATCATTGTACCCTTCTTCTAACTAGTTTGCTAGAAAGATTCTGTGAATTATTATTCACATTTATATCGTTATAAAATTCTAATTATTTTTAATAAAAAGAAAAAACAATATACTTTTTCGGAACATTTTGCTAAAATCGAAATTATTAACATAGTGAAGATATCACCTTGTTAATAAACATTCTTAGAGTATTTAGTCATAGTTCGTTTTTTACATACTCCATTCATTTCATAACAAATAAATTGAGTATGTGTCACATCCCCCGCTAATGATTAAACACTCAGAATGAAAACCAGTTAATACATACAAGAAAATAACGGGGTGAGGGGCATATGAATCAACAAGTAGAACAAACAAATTTAAAACGTACAATGAAAAGTAGACACTTATTTATGATTGCACTTGGTGGCGTTATTGGAACTGGACTATTTATGGGATCTGGTCAAATCGTCCATAACGCTGGACCTGGTGGTGCAATTCTTGCATTTTTAGTCGGTGGATTTGTTATGTATTTAACGATGTTATGTCTTGGTGAATTATCCGTTGCTATGCCAGAAGCAGGTTCGTTCCAAAGCTATGCAAGCAAATTTATTTCACCTGGTTTTGGATTTGTTGTCGGTTGGATGTATTGGTTAAATTGGGCTGTTACAGTTGGAGTAGAGTTAACAACTGTAAGTATTTTAATGAAACGATGGTTTCCAGACGTTTCTTCGTGGATTTGGTGCGTTACATTTGCAGCAGCACTTTTTCTTGTAAACGCTCTATCAGCAAAGGCATATGCAGAAACAGAATTTTGGTTCGCAAGTGTAAAAGTTGCAACAATTGTTATTTTTGTCGTACTTGGTGGTGCAGTTATGTTTGGTCTACTAGACTTTAACGGAAAACCCGCTCCAATGCTTCACAATTTCACTGAAAATGGCGGGCTATTTCCAAATGGTGCATTAGCTGTTCTTCTTACGATGATTACAGTAAATTACTCCTTCCAAGGAACAGAATTAATCGGAATTGCTTCAGGAGAAAGTGAAAATCCTGAAAAAACAATTCCAAAAGCAATTAAAAACACAATTTGGCGAACTCTATTCTTCTTCGTCCTAGCAATATCAGTTGTTGTAGGGTTACTCCCATGGCAAGAGGCTAATCTAGTCGAAAGTCCATTTGTACTTGTATTTGATGTAGCTGGTGTTCCATATGCAGCAGACATTATGAACTTTGTTATTATTACAGCCGTATTATCCGTAGCTAATTCTGGTTTATACGCAAATTCTCGTATGCTTTGGGCGATGGCAAAACAAGGAATGGCAAGTCCAGCTTTTACGAAGTTAACTAAAAAAGGGGTACCACTGAATGCACTCATTTTCAGTCTTATTTTTGCAAGCCTTTCTTTATTAACAAGCGTGTTTGCGGCAGATACTGTCTTTCTAGTTTTAACATCTATTGCAGCAATGGCTGCCGTTGTCGTTTGGATGTCAATCGCGGCTTCACAGTTTTTCTTCCGTAGAAATTTCGTAAAAAATGGCGGCGACATAAATGACTTAAAATATCGTACACCGCTCTATCCAGTAGTTCCAATCGTAGCGTTCTCACTCAACTTTATTACATTTGTTAGTTTAGCTTTCATTCCAGATCAGAGAATTGCTCTTTATTGCGGAATTCCATTTATGATTATTTGCTACATTTTATACCAAGTTAAATATAAAAAAGTTGTCACATTTGAACAGAAAAAAAGTATAACTCAGGAAATAAACTAAATATACAAAATATTCAGCTATTTTTCTTATAATAAGATAGCTTTTTTCTATTTATTGGATATCTTGGTATAACTTTATTTATCTTAAAATTTTCACAATCACGTTTTTCTCTGGAAAATAGTTTACAATATAATCAAGTTACAAATGATATTCACCTTAAAAAGTGTGCATTTGTGTCTATTTTTTAACAATATCTCAAAAACTATTGCCTTCTATAAATTAATAGGTTTATATTGTTTTATTGGCATAGTTTCAATCCAAGGAGAAAGGAGATTTTCAATCGTGCAACTAAAGAAAGCATTTTGGAAGTTGGCTTCGCTTCTTCCGTTATCATTACTTCTGTTCCTCGGTGGCTGTGATAAGAAACTCGCAGTATTAAATCCGCAAGGACCTGTTGCAAAAGCACAGTATGATTTAATTGTTTGGTCATTCTTGCTTATGTCATTAATTATCGCAATTGTATTCATCCTGTTTACAGTCATCTTGATTCGTTATCGTGAAAAACCAGAGAATATGGACTACGAGCCACCTGAACAACACGGTAACACATTATTAGAAATTATTTGGACGCTTGTTCCTGTTATTATCGTTATCGCATTATCGATCCCAACAGTAAAAGCAACTTATGCTTCGGAAGAGGTTCCGGAAGAGTCCAAACATATTAAACCAGTTGAAATTTATGTTACATCTGCAAACTGGAAATGGTTATTCAGTTACCCAGAGGAAAAAATTGAAACCGTTAACTATTTAAACATCCCAGCTGGTGTACCAATTCAATTCAAACTGACTTCTGTCGGCCCAATGAATGCTTTCTGGGTACCAGAACTTGGTGGTATGAAGTACACAATGGATGGCATGATTATGGATCTTTATTTACAAGCTGATAAGCCAGGTTCTTACCTAGGCCGTAGCGCGAACTTCTCTGGTGAAGGATTCACTCACATGGAGTTCGAAGTTGAAGCAAAAACAAAAGAAAAGTATGACAAGTGGGTAAAAGAAGTACAACAAACTGCTCCTAAACTAACAGAAGATAAGTACAACGAAATTGTTAAACCTGGTGTAGTTGGTCGTATGACATTCTCTAGTCATCACTTAAGTTATGTAGATCCAAAATCACTTGAATATTGTGATTACAACTACTACAAAAACAAAAAATAATAGCTATTATTCCAACAGATTGGAGTGAACACAGTGAAGCTTGATGAATTCTTTGTCACAGGTGACCCGATTATTTACGGTGCAGACGCTTCTATCGTTCTTGTGACATTAGCAATCATTTTCGTACTAACAAAGTATAAAAAATGGAAGTGGCTTTGGGATGAATGGTTGACAACTGTTGACCATAAAAAAATCGGAGCCATGTATATTATTTCTGCGGTTATCATGTTATTCCGTGGTGGTATGGATGGTTTAATGATCCGTGCACAATTAACATTCCCAGAAACAACTTATTTAAACGCTGAACACTATAACGGAATCTTTACAACACACGGTACAGTTATGATTCTTTTCATGGCGATGCCATTCGTTATGGGATTAATGAACCTTGTAGTACCATTACAAATTGGTGCTCGTGACGTTGCATATCCGTTCTTAAATGCTTTAAGTTTCTGGTTATTCTTTGTCGGAGCAATGTTATTTAACATCGCTTTCGTAATCGGTGGTTCTCCAGACGCTGGGTGGACTTCTTACTTCCCAATGGCAGGTACAGAGTTTACTTCTGGTGTAGGAAATAACTACTACGCAATTGCATTACAGATTTCAGGTCTCGGTACGCTAATGACCGGTATTAACTTCCTTGTTACTATCTTAAAAATGCGTACACCTGGTATGACTTTAATGAGAATGCCAATGTTTACTTGGTCAATCTTAATTACAACAATTATCATTATTTTCGCTTTCCCAGTATTAACAGTTGCTCTTGCATTAATGACATTTGACCGTCTATTCGATGCTCACTTCTTTACGATGGCGAGCGGCGGTATGCCGATGTTATGGGCCAACCTGTTCTGGGTATGGGGTCACCCTGAAGTATATATCGTTATTTTACCGGCATTCGGTATTTTCTCTGAAATCATTAGTACATTCTCACGTAAACGTCTATTCGGTTACAGTGCGATGGTATACTCAATGGTTGCAATTTCTTTACTAAGTTTCGTCGTATGGCTTCACCACTTCTTCACGATGGGTGCAGGTCCAGCGGTTAACTCATTCTTCTCGATTTCGACAATGGCGATTTCGATTCCAACCGGGGTTAAGATCTTTAACTGGTTGTTTACACTGTATAAAGGACGTATTCGTTTTACAGTTCCAATGCTTTGGTCATTGGCATTTATTCCAAACTTCGTAGTCGGTGGGGTTACAGGGGTTATGCTTGGAATGGCAGCAGCTGATTATCAATACCATAACAGCTACTTCCTAATTGCTCACTTCCACTACGTATTAATCGCAGGTACAGTATTCGCTATGCTTGCTGGATTCACATTCTGGTATCCAAAAATGACTGGTCATATGTTAAATGAACGCCTAGGTAAATGGACATTCTGGATCTTTATGAGCGGATTCAACATCTGTTTCTTCCCAATGTACTTCTTAGGTTTAGACGGTATGACTCGTCGTATGTACACTTACTCTGAAAGTCTTGGATGGGGATGGCTAAACCAAATCGCATCTGTTGGTGCGGTAATGATGGGTATCGGCTTCCTACTTCTTTGCTACAACGTAATTTGGAGTGCACGTCACGGTGAACGTGACACAACTGGAGATCCATGGGATGGTCGTACACTTGAATGGGCAACTCAATCTCCTGTACAACATTACAACTTCGCGAAGCTTCCTGAAATTAAAGAAGCTGATGCTTTCTGGTACATGAAAAAACGCGGAGAAACAGTTACACCAGCAGCAGAAGATTTAAAACCAATTCACATGCCAAGTAACTCTGGTGTGCCTATTATTGCGTCTTTATTCTTCGGTCTTGCAGGTTTCGCATTAGTATTTAGCTGGTTCTGGCTTGCAGCAATCGGCGGCGTTGGTATTTTAGCTTGCTTAATCTATCGTTCATTCGATTACGACGATGGTTACTACGTAAGTGTTGATGAAATTAAAGAAACAGAACATATAGCATGAGAGGTGAAATGACATGGCGGCTTTAGATAAAAGCTTACCTTTGGAATATCAATCCGAACAAAGCAGATTGAATATCCTAGGATTCTGGATTTTTCTTGGGGCTGAAATTATGCTGTTCGCAACACTTTTCGCCTCTTATCTAGTCCTTGCTGGTCGTACGGCAGATGGCCCAACTCCAGCACAACTGTTTGAACTTAAAACGCTTTTAATTCAAACATTACTACTTTTAACAAGTAGTTTCACATGTGGTATCGTAATTCACGAAATGCGTAAGCACAACCAAAAAGCAATGCTTGGATGGTTCACCCTTACATTACTTTTAGGTGCAGGTTTCCTATTCTTTGAAATCGAAGAGTTCATTATGTACATCGGTGAAGGCGCAACAATTCAAACAAGTGCTTTCCTATCTGCATTCTTCGTTCTTCTTGGAACGCATGGTGCCCACGTAACAGGTGGTATCATTTGGGCAACTTGTGTTATTATCCAAATTTTAAAACGAGGTTTAACACCAGTTACAGCTCGTAAAGTATTCATTATCAGCTTATACTGGCATTTCCTTGATCTTGTTTGGGTCTTTATTTACACACTAGTTTACTTGAACGGGATGGTGGCGTAAATGGGTCAAAATAACAACCAAGCAAACGGGCATGCACATAGCGGATTCCCTTGGTCACACGTTTTCGGATTTATTTTATCGCTTGCACTAACGTTTCTAGCGTTATACGTGGCACTTTACACAACATTGCCACTTTCAACAGTCTTAACAACTATTATCATAATGGCTGTTGCGCAAGCTTTATTACAATTAATTATGTTCATGCATTTAAAAGAAGGAGAAGGAAGAGTTCAAATTCTTACAATGATATACAGTTTCTTCGTTGCAACTGCAACAGTTGGTTTAACTGTATGGATCTTCTTCTCAATGTAATGTACATGAAAAAGACTGCTGAGATTCCTCAGCAGTCTTTTTTTATCCCCCTACCCTATTACATCCACATTACGGCATTAACCGCAGAATCATGAAAAATATACTTATTATGACAAATGTTAAGAAAACTCTTTCTTTATGAAATCGAATCCATATGCGTTGATTTTCTACCTATTATATGGCTAAATAGGTACTATATTTATTTGAAGGGAGAGAACGCAATGGAACATCATACTTCTGTTCTATCACTTATGGTTGTAGTTGCAATCGCGTTTTTCGTTCCCCTTTTGTTACAACGCTTTAAATTAAAAGCACTTCCTGTCGTTGTTGCAGAGATCATCGCAGGAATCTTTGTAGGTAAAAGTGGGTTTAATATTATTGAGCCAGATATGTGGCTCCAAGTTTTATCAACACTAGGATTTATCTTCCTCATGTTTTTAAGCGGGTTAGAAATTGACTTTTCTATTTTTAAACAAAAAGGGAAAAAAAGTACGAAAAACGAACCAAACACATTCCAAGCAGCAAGCATTATTTTCTTGTTTATTTTCATTTTATCTTATGCCCTATCATTACTATTCGTATGGCTAGGATTTGTAGATAATGCAATGTTCATGACTTTAATTATTTCGACTATTTCTTTAGGTGTTGTCGTACCAACATTAAAAGAGAATAACTTAGGAAAAACCGCAATCGGACAAATCATTTTATTAGTCGCTGTTATTGCAGACTTAGTTACAATGATTTTACTCGCTGTATTTGTCGGATTAAATTCTGAAAGCGGCCAAAGCATGTGGCTCCTACTCCTTCTATTCGGAGCAGGTATTATCATTTACTTTATTGCAAAACGCTTCAAAAACATCCCATACTTAGATAGCTTAAAAGCTGGTAGTGTACAAATTGATACTCGAGCTGTTTTTGCACTTATCTTAATTTTAGTAGGGTTATCTGAATCTGTTGGTGCAGAAAATATTTTAGGTGCCTTCTTAGCAGGTGTACTCGTATCGTTATTATCACCAAATGAAGATATGGTTGAAAAACTTGATTCCATCGGATACGGTTTCTTCATTCCTATTTTCTTCGTAATGGTTGGTGTAAATCTAGAAGTCTGGTCTATTTTTAAAGAACCTTCTAGTATGCTAATGATCCCAATTTTAATTGTAGGACTCTTTATTTCAAAACTTTTACCATCACTCGTCCTACGTAAATGGTATCCGCGTAATATCGTACTCGGAAGTGCCATCTTATTAACATCAACACTTTCCTTAGTTATTGCGGCGGCACAAATTGGTGAAAAACTAGGAATCATCAGCCCAAGTTTATCCGCTTCTCTTATTTTAAGTGCAGTTATTACTTGCATTTTTGCACCTATATTATTTAAAAAGATGTTCCCAAAAGTGGAAACACCAAAACCGAAAGTATCTATTATTGGCGCGAGCAGAATTACTCTTCCATTATCACTTGATTTAAAACGAGAAGACTATGATGTAACGCTATATATGATGCGCCAAAATAAAATAAATGATGAGGAAGCGAAATCACATGACTTCCCTATCGTGAAATTAGATGATATTACAATTGAATCATTAACTGAACGAACAGCATTTGATGCAGATCGCGTTGTCGTTGCAACAAGCGATGATGAACAAAACTTATTATTAGCAGAACATGCGAAAGAACTAGGTGTTGAACATGTCATTGCAAGTGTAGAAGATCCACTTCTACAAGAAAAAGCAACACAAGAACATATCGCTGTATTCTCGACTATTAACTCTACACGTATTTTATTACGTGCTCTTATCGATAAACCGAGTCTCGTTCGTTTAATCACAACAGCGAACGAAACAGTACGTGAAGTTGAACTACGTAGCAATAAATATAACGGCATCGAGCTTCGTCGCCTTCCGTTTTTAGGTGATGTACTTGTCATCCAAATTTACCGAGGTAATAAAGCATTAATACCGCATGGTGATACGAGGTTACAACATGGTGACACACTGCTTGTAACAGGTTCAAAAGAACATATTAATACACTAAAAAACATATTAGAATAGAAAATGCCCTTCACATAATTGAGGGGCATTTTTTTCCATTCTATATGGTAAAATGTTACTATCACATATTATGGGGATGGATCACATTATGTCTATTGTAACTTTAGCTCTATTATTATTAGCGGAAGTACTCGTTGCTATTATTCTCATCGGTGTCAGCATTGAAATTTGTAGTTATGGCTGGAAAAAATCAACTGGCGTCAAATACACTTGTCTCTTGCTTTCGCTCCTTCTTGGAACCGCTAGCATACTCGGACTTTTCGCTGCACCTGCCTATTTCTTTATACAACTAACAGAAAAAGGCTTATAAGGAAGGATGTTAATATAATTACCGTGAAATGTATTGATGCATCTGAAACTTGCGTATTACGTCAAAAATTTTTACACCCGAATCAAACATTAACAGATTGTAAATACTCTTCCGACTACGAAGCAGATACCTTTCACTTAGGTGCTTTTCTAAGCGATGAACCGATTAGTATCGCTTCCTTCTCAAAAAAATATACCCTGACTTACCAACAGGTGTTCATTATCGACTACGTGGAATGGCAACATTACCTAACTTTCGAAACAAACACGCTGGAAGCTCCTTAATTCAAAAAGCGTAACAAGTCTTGCAAGAGCGTAAAGCAAATATTTTATGGTGTAATGGCCGAATTACTGTAACTGACTATTACAAGCGCTTAGGCTTCCAGGAACATGGTGTAATCTTTGAAATTGAACCGATTGGCCTTCATAAAGTATTGTATATAAAAAGATATAAGAAAAGCTTTCCGCAATACGGGAAAGCTTTTCTTATATTTCAATCTTCACTTTTTATTTTTTTCATATATATGTATATAAACAAACTAGGAACTAAAAAACAAGCAAACATAATAAGTCCTGTCATACTAATTTCCTTTATCGAAATATCTGGTGTTACAATGATACAAATAGCTAAAATCCCAATAATAATACCTACTGGAATGGATAATAGCTTCATGAAATAACTACGAGATACTCCCCCTCTATGCTCATACACTTCCACCGAATTTTTTAAGTTTAAAAAGTTAATAACTATTATCCTGCCCCTTGTAAAACATAACGGTAAAACACGATACTTAGTATGACAATATTTTGTAAGATGAAAACTAGTCTAATGTGTTTTAACCCCTCAATCATTAAACGTTCATCTTTCACGATTCTCACCCTATCACTCCTTTTCCCCCCAAAACAAATCATTCAATGTTTTATCTACCGCATAACAAATTTTCAAACATAAATCTAAAGATGGATTGTATTTCCCCTTCTCAATTAAACTAATCGTTTGCCTTGTAACGCCTACTTTTTCTGCTAATTGTTGCTGTGTTAAATCTAACTGAACACGCGCGACTTTTATTTTACTTACAGCCATTCATGTTCCTCCTCTGCCTTAATGTAACATATATATTACATTAAGTAATTTATATTTTTCGTAATTAATTTTCACTTTATCCCGCTATTTATGGGTAATAAACCCCTCACTGATTATAGTTTCACTTTATTATACACAAAAAAGGGGCCTCTCATAAGAAGCCCCTCTTCTATATCTATATTATAAGAATAAATGACATCCAAATAAAATTGTAAATAAGTATAGTAACGGATGTACTTCCATCCCTTTCCCTTTCACAATCTTTAAGACCGGATACACTAAAAATCCGATTGCAATTCCATTCGCAATACTAGACGTTAACGGAATACCTACGAAAATTAAAAATGCTGGTAATGCATCTTCAAACTCATTCCAATTAATATCACGAATACTTTGTGCCATTAAACTACCGACAATAATTAATGAAGGAGCTGTAATAGCAGCTACACTTGATAAAGATGCAATTACAGGACTGAAAAATGCCGTTATAATTGTTAGTCCAACAACTACAATACCTGTTAATCCCGTTTTACCACCCGCAGTAATACCAGCTGACGATTCAATTGTCGCTGCTGTTGGGCTTGTACCAAAGATAGAACCTGTCGTTCCGCCAATCGCATCTGCAATAAAGGCTTTACCAAAACGTTTCTCTGTATTATCTGTAATTAAACCTGCTTGTTTAATTAAACCGAGTAATGCACCTGTCGTATCAAATAAAAGTACAAGTAAAAATGAAAATACAACACCATATAATTCATACTGAATTACATCTGAAAAGGCATTGATTGGATTTGAAACGATAATACCCTCTGGTAAATGAGGCATCGCTACAATTTTATCCTCAAACTTCAGTTGCCCCGTAAAGAAGGCGATAATTCCTGTCACAATCATACTAATAAATAATGCACCACTCACACGTAATACCATTAATACCGCAGCTAAAATTAAACCAATTAAAGTTAAAATAACGGCTGGAGAATGAAAATCACCAATCGTAACTAAATTAGATGGATGATCAACGATAATTCCAGATAGACGTAATCCAATAAAAGCAATAAATAGTCCAATTCCACCTGCAATTGCATGCTTTAAACTATCAGGAATTGCGACAATTAGCTTTTGTCTAAATGAAGTGAAAGATAATAAAAGAAAAATAATACCTGTTACAAATACTGCCGAAAACGCAATGACATATGTAATCCCCTCTGCCTGTTGAACAACAGAATAAGCAAAATATGCATTCATCCCCATAGCTGGAGCAATAACAATTGGATAGTTAGCTAAAAACGCCATACATAGCGTCCCAATAACTGTCGCAATAATAGTTGCAGCAAAAGCTTGATCAAATGGTACACCTGCATCAGATAATATTTTCGGATTGATGACAAGAATATACGCAAATGTAAAAAAAGTTGTGATGCCAGCTAAAAGCTCTTGCTTCACAGAAGTGTTATATTTTTGTAATTGAAACATGCTTATGTACCCTTC
This sequence comes from Bacillus sp. EKM202B, assembly GCF_011066025.1. Classification (NCBI taxonomy): domain Bacteria; kingdom Bacillati; phylum Bacillota; class Bacilli; order Caryophanales; family Bacillaceae; genus Bacillus; species Bacillus sp. EKM202B. The sequence continues at coordinate 28,224 of NZ_JAAMNK010000018.1, forward strand.
CTACATCTGAATTATTATCACACATTCTTTTCTTACTAGTATGTGAGAAAATATAATACTTAATCTTAACAATCAATAAAAAGAAGAGTCAATATATTCTCTAATAGTGAGAATTTTAAGTTTAAGTCTGACAACTCCAGATGTAGTACAGTTCTTTTCTGATTATTTTTGTAGCATAACAGATAGAAATGTTTTATAATTTGAAATAGTTAAATATTTAGGTAGCTCATTCTACAAGGGGGATTCTTCTTATGCAGCACACAAACAAATCTGGAACTTTAAATCGAGGTTTAAAAGAACGACATATTACTTTAATGTCACTCGGTTCAGCTATTGGCGTTGGGCTATTTTTAGGATCTGCTTCTGCTATTAAACTAGCTGGTCCTTCCATCTTACTAGGTTATATGATCGCTGGACTCGTTATTTTTTTCATTATGCGAGCGCTCGGAGAAATGGCAATTGAACAACCGGTTGCCGGTTCTTTTAGTAAATATGCTAATGATTATATCGGCCCACTTACTGGCTATATTACTGGTTGGAACTACTGGTTCTTATGGGTTGTTACTTGTATGGCTGAAATTACGGCGGCTGGAATTTACATGCAGTACTGGTTCCCAGATATCCCGCGCTGGACTTGGGCACTACTCGCTCTATTATTAATGAGCGCTTTCAACTTCTTATCAGTAAAAGTATTTGGAGAACTTGAGTTTTGGTTTGCCCTCATTAAAATTGTCACAATTATCTGTATGATAGTAGTTGGAGCTGGCATTATTTTATTCGGATTCGGAAATGGTGGTATCGCTACTGGTATTTCAAATCTTTGGTCACATGGTGGCTGGTTCCCAAATGGATTTTCCGGATTACTACTTTCCTTACAAATGGTATTATTCGCTTATTTAGGCGTTGAACTAATTGGTGTTACAGCTGGTGAAGCTCAAAACCCGAAGAAAACACTCGCAAAAGCTATCGATAACGTATTTTGGAGAATCCTAATCTTTTACGTCGGGGCATTATTCGTTATGATGGCAATTTATCCATGGAACGAACTTGGTGAGAAAGGAAGTCCATTCGTATTAACATTCCAACAAATCGGCATTGCAAAAGCAGCAGGTATTATTAACTTTGTTGTATTAACAGCTGCACTTTCTTCTTGTAACGGTGGTTTATTTAGTACAGGGCGTATGCTATTTACATTGGCACAACAAAAGAAAGCTCCTGAAAGATTCGGTCGTTTAAATAAAAATGGGATTCCAAGTCAAGGAATTGTAGCAACGGCTATCGTTTTACTTGTTGGTGTTATATTAAACTACCTTGTGCCTGCAAAGGTGTTTACATGGTTAACTAGTATTTCAACTTTCGGGGCAATTTGGACCTGGGGAATTATATTAGTCGCTCAAATTAAATTCCGTAAAGGATTATCAACTGAGAAAAAAGACAAGCTAACGTATAAAATGCCTTTACATCCATTAAGCTCTTACTTCTCACTTGGCTTCCTTGCACTTGTACTATGTATAATGGCGTATTCAGAAGATACACGAATTGCATTAATCGTTGGCCCAATTTGGCTTATTGGCTTAGCTATCGTGTATTACATGAAAGGGTTTCATAAGATTGATGAAACACCTACTTCAAAGATTAGTTAAACAATTTATCCCTTCCTTATTAATTGGAAGGGGTTTTTTATTGTCTATATAAATATTTCTCAACAAAATTCACGGTATTTTTACAATTTTTTAATATTTTTTACGTTTTCTGTCTTTATTTTTTCAGAAAAATAAATTACATTATTAAAGCACATATATTTATTATTAGGGGGATTCTTCTATGAAGAATAAAAAATGGATTACATTTTCTTTAGCAACAGCAATTACACTTAGTATGGGGAGTTCGTTCATACCGTCTACTTATGCCGAAAGCTCTGTAGACCCAGCTCCTGAAATTGCTGCAAAGGTTGTAAATCAAAACAATGGGAAGAAAGTATTATTTGATAATACGCACGGTCAAACTGCAGGGACAGCTGACTGGGTTATTGATGGCGGCTTTTCTGATTTCGGAAACGGCATTGCCCAAAATGGATATCATGTAAAAGAACTTCGTAAATCAACACCTATTACATACGAAGACTTAAAAAATTACAACGTGTTTATCGTTCCAGAGGCAAATATTCCTTACAAAAAATCTGAACAAGATGCAATGTTACAATATGTAAAAAATGGCGGCAGTATCTTCTTCATTGCCGATCATTATAATGCAGATCGTAATAAAAATCGCTGGGACTCTTCTGAAGTATTTAATGGATATAGACGCGGTGCTTGGGAAAATCCCGCAAAAGGAATGTCTAACGAAGAAGCAAACTCACAAGCTATGCAAGGAGTAGAAAGTTCCGATTGGCTATCTAATAATTTTGGTATTCGCTTCCGTTACAATGCACTTGGTGATGTTTCAGCTAAAAACATTGTTTCGCCTGAACAATCATTCGGAATTACACAAGGTGTTTCATCGGTAGCAATGCATGCTGGTTCTACTCTAGCAATTACAAATCCAAAACTAGCAAAAGGACTTGTTTATCTTCCAGAAAACCCATCAAAATGGAATAACGCTGTTGATAGTGGTGTTTATAACGGCGGTGGCGTTGCAGAGGGTCCATATGCTGCAATTGCAAAAGTAGGACTTGGAAAAGCTGCCTTTATCGGTGACTCTTCTCCTGTTGAAGATGCTACGCCAAAATACGTTCGTGAAGATTCTGGCCAAACAAAGAAAACTTACGATGGTTATAAAGAAGAAAACGATGCTGTTTTACTAGAAAATATCGTAAATTGGCTATCGAAACAAGAGACATTTACAAGCTTAGATCAAGTAAACGGTTTACAACTTGATTCACCTACTGCTTTACAAACATTTGAACAACCAAGCTTATCAACAGAGCCACAACCAGAACCTTGGAGTGCACCAAACGCTGGTTATCAATGGTTTAATACAAATACATTTAAACCTGGTTCATACGGATATAACGGCGCCGTAACAGCAAACGATTATGTGATTACACGCCCTAGCATTCTACCAAACAATGAAGTGTTCCAAATAAAGATTCAAGTAAACAACTTATTACCTAATACAACTTATAATAACTATTCTTTAGGTATCTTCACGACTGGCGGAACACAGGTAGCAAAAGTCCAAAATACAAACGGCACTTGGCCATCTACTTTCGGATATAGTAGCGCCTTCTCATTCACAACAAACAGCTTTGGTTCCGCTGAAAAAATTGTGAACGTACAACTTGATTCAAATACAACTGGACAAGCAACACTTCGTCTACGCCAAAATACAACTGCTAAATATAATGAAGCTGTAACGATTAATAAGAAGTAAAAGAAAAGGCAATCCACATGCGGATTGCCTTCTTCTCATTTCTCTTCTTTTGAGAAAAACATTCTGGAAATGACGATACCTATACTACCTACAATTAAGAATAACACTGCCCTGATCATCATTGAAACTTCTGGTAAGTCTAGAAGGAATAACTTTCCTATCGTTACTACTAAAACAACTAAGCCAGCATACAATATTTCATTCATATTTTTATTCCGTCCAAGCCAAACTGCAAATAATGCATATACCATCCATAATAACGATACTGATACGCTTATTATACTTCCATCTGTAGAAAGAACTTCGCCAACTCTAGTAATTGTAATAAATACAATGACCATGAACCAATAGAGAGCTATAGAATAAACATATTTTCCAAAACTCGTTAATACATCTTTCGCTCGTTTCATGCAATAATAAAATGTACCTATTAAAATAATATGAGCAACAAACCCAGCTGAAACAAAATGATCAAACGGGCTAAAAATCGTCTGTACCATTCCAATCGCATAAATAGTGGCACTTACATACAGTTTAATTTGTTGTTTTGCTTTAATAGAAGTAACCATACCGAGAAAACCTTGTAACAATAATACAATTGCTGCATTCACTAAACTGTACTCATATAAAATCGCTAAACTAAATGACCCCATTGCAAAACCAAATAAGAGATTTGCAAATATAGACTGTTTATTCTTCCTATATTCAAGTACAAACATAACAGTATGCACGAGTGCACTTATGACCAATCCCCACGTAGTAAAATCAGGTATTTTTGCAATAGATAAAATAAAGAAAACGGCATTTGTACTAAATATCGCTACTCTTGCTTCTTGTATAAACTCTCTCTCTGAAAACATATGCCAAAATAACAGCAAATGAATTACACCATATACAATCGTTAACTGTATTTGCAAATTCTCTACTAATATCGACATAACAGCAAAGAAGACAAACAGGACAATGGCAGCAACAACATAAGAAATCATATATAAGTACTTATAACGATTTTTCAACGCATACCATAATAAACTAAGTGTTAATATCGTCTCATATCCAAAGAAAATATAAGGATTCGGAGTCGTACTATTTAACAAGAACGGAACGAAGAAAGCTCCGACCGCTACGAAGATAGTAAGGTATTCCGATTGATACTTTTTCGCTAAATAAATTCCTAAAATAACCCATACAATATTACAGATAAACGCAATACTTGCTGGAATAAATCCATATAAATAATGTGCCGCAAACGTCGTTAAAACAATGCCTGTAATACTTCCTCCAGCTAATACTAACCCTAACGCTTGCCGCTCTCGTTTAATTTGAATATCCCCTATATAATACAAACCGATAGATAAGGCGATACCAAACACAATTCGTATCGCTGGTGTTAATAAACCAGCATCTACCCCTGCTTTAAATAACCAAATAACCCCAAGTAGCATAATACCGACAAATATACGCGGCAACCATGTTTGGCAAAACTTAATAATATTGAATGGTTCCGGTTTAAAAGCAGATATATTTACTTGTTTTTCCTCAACTTTTTGCACGGGCTCTTTGATCTTTACTACATCTTCTTGTAATTTTTCATCTATTATCGTTTCGATATATACTTTCTTTTCCTTACTAACATGTTGCTGAGCGTTTTCTACTTCTATTTCCCTTTGTTTTGCTTTCAACTCAAAAAGTGCTTCTTGCATCGTTTCAATTGTAGTTTCGAGTGCTTCTATTTTCTTATTCAAATCTTCCTTCATATGCTCCCCCCTCACCATTCATTCGAAACCTATATATTACCAATTATCTTTATCATACTCTTAGTCTATTCATTTTTAAAACTATTTTTCCAAAAAAAGAAAGGTGTTTTCCCATTATAGAAAACACCCTTTCACTTATTTGTCCTTATTTATCATGATACTAACGATTACACCAATACACACACCTACAAGAGCTGGAATGATCCATCCTACACCTTCTGTATAAAACGGAATATACTTCAATATTGGCGTCCACTGATTCGTCATCACATTTTTATTTAAAATATCGATTGCACTAAATACCGCTACAATCAAAATTGTAACAGGATATATGCACACATACTTCCCAATATATTTATGGAATAACCCTAAAATAATAAGCGTTAATGCAATTGGATAAATAAATCCAAGAATCGGTACTGAAACTTTTAAAATTTGTGTTAACCCTAAATTAGCTAAAATCATACTAATAAAGCTCAATATAAACGCCCAAACTTTATACGATACTTTCGGAAATACACTTGTAAAAAACTGACTACAAGATGTAACAAGTCCAATTGAAACACATAAACACGCAATAGTAAAAATAAGGCCTAACAAAACTACTCCGCCTTGTCCAAATAACGTCGTCATCACTTGTGCTAACACATTCGCCCCATTATTAAACGTACCTAACGAACCGCTAATTGAACCCACATATCCGAGGATGACATAAATAATAGATAATAAAAGACCTGCTCCAATACCAGCAATACTCATATATTTCGCTAAGCCTTGATCATCTTCAATACCTTTTGCACGTAAAGCATTTGCAATAACAATACCAAAGATTAAAGCCGCTAGCGCATCCATCGTTAAATATCCATCTAAAAATCCTTGGAACATAGGAACTTGTCCGTAATTTCCAGTAGCCTCTTTCACACTACCAACTGGTGTAAACATAGTTTTTATAAAAATAAGTGCAATCATACATAATAATAAAGGCGTTAAAACCTTCCCAAATAAGCCCATTAATTTAGATGGCGATAAACTTAACCAGTAAACAAAGCTAAAGAAAACGATCGTATAAACTAGTAAAACTACACTACCCGATTCTGGGAATAACTGACCTGGTCCCATTTCAAATGCTAGACTTCCTGCACGTGGTATACCAAGACCAGGTCCAATAAATAAGTACACAATACACGGAAAAATAATTGCAAATGAAGAATGTACTCTACCCGCTAACGTTTGAAAGCTTCCTGCTTTTGCAACAGCAATAACACCTAATATCGGAAGACCTGTTGCTGATATAATAAAACCTAACAGCGCAATCCACACGTGTTCTCCTGCTTCATATCCAAGGAAAGGCGGAAAGATAAGATTCCCCGCTCCAAAAAACATAGAGAATAGCATAAGACTAATAAGTAAAATTTCTTTTTTCTGTAACAATTTCATTTCTTTCTCCTTCTTCAATTTCATCTCTTGTGAAATCAATTCCACATATAGAAAAACGCGATAATCCGCTTCCTTACAAAGAAAACATAGTCCATAGTCTATCACAAAAGAAATGCCCATTCTATAGCTATTTCCCTTTTCCAATTTCTTCTGAAAAATCAACCTTTCCCCGCATTAACGGACAGTAAGACTCCCCCCCTAATAATTAAGCTAATAACCGGATATCCAGTGGGAATCAAACTGCCCATAAAAGCCCGATTCGTTCAACTAATAATCATATTGGAATAAAATCTTCCAATATGATTAAAGTTTCACTTCATTGACTTATAATAGTTAATAAAGTAAAATATTAAATATACAAAATTATTAACCTTGTTTTTGTTTGTGTCAGGAGGAAAATAACATGGAATCAGCGATACAACTAGAAAAAGAACAGCAAAGAAAAAAGAAACATCCTCCAGGTTTATACTTACTCTTCTTTACAGAAATGTGGGAAAGATTTAGTTACTATGGATTACGAGGATTATTAACATTATATTTAACGACAGCTTTAGTAAGCGGTGGTCTTGGGTTTAGTCCCGCATGGGCACTCTCCATTTACGGATTTTATACTGGAGCCTGTTATTTCACACCAATGATTGGTGGATACTTAACAGACCGTTTTCTAGGTAGAAGAAAAGCCATCACAATTGGTGGTATAACGATGGCAATCGGTAACCTTACACTATTTGCCTTGCAAAACCAATTAGGCCTATACCTCGGATTAGCGCTTATTATTATCGGTAATGGATTCTTCAAACCGAATATCTCTACACTGGTTGGAGAATTATACGAAGAGAATGATCCAAAACGTGATAGTGCATTTACCATTTTCTACATGGGTATTAACGTTGGGTCATTTTTAGCTCCACTCGTTTGCGGATTTTTATCAGAAAATTTATTCAAAACAACAGTTGATGGCGTTGTACATTACGGATTCCGTTACGGTTTCTTAGCAGCTTCAATCGGAATGATCATTGGACAAATTTTATTTACAACACTATCAAATCGCTTCCTTGGTGATATCGGTAAAAAACCAACTCGCGATTTGCAAACAGCTGCTGGACAACCATCAGTAGGAGATACACCGTTAACAAAAAAAGAAAAACAACGTACCGCAGTTATCGTCATTTTAACGTGCTTCGTTGTCTTCTTCTGGGCTGGTTTTGAACAAGCTGGTAGTTCATTAACACTATATACAAACAAATTTGTAGACCGCTCTGTGTTCGGATGGGAAGTTCCAACATCTTGGTTCCAATCGGTCAATCCATTATTTATTATTTTACTTGCCCCAGTCATTTCAGCATTATGGGCAAAACTTGCAACTCGCAAGCGCGGGGATTTAAAAATCCCAACCAAAATGGGACTTGGTATGATCTTACTCGGTATCGGTTATATCATACTTGTTATCGCTACATTAAAAACAGGTAGTGACGAACATAACATTACGGAAAAAGCAAACTTACTATTTATCGTCTTTACGTATCTTTTCCATACGTTAGGTGAGCTATTCTTATCACCTGTCGGACTATCAATGGTTAGTTCTCTCGCTCCAGTAAAACTTGCTTCTTTACTAATGGGTGTATGGCTAGCAAGTTCAGGTATCGCCAATATTTTAGGTGGACAACTTGCAAGCTTCACAACTTCACTTGGATATGCTGAAGTGTTTACTGTTATCGGCGCTGTAGCGATTGTTTTAGGTTGTGTTTTATTATTAATCTCTAAAAAACTAGTAAAATGGATGGATTAAAAAAAAGATGAGGAATTTCTCCTCATCTTTTTTATGCCTTCTTACCTTTTTCTATTGCTTGCTCATACAACTCTTTATGTTCTTTATATTCACTTGGCACGAAACTCTTATAGAAAAATGAAAACCAGCTGTCTCCCTTTTTAAATCCTTCTTCTCGAATTTCCGTTGCTTTTTTATTCGATTTAAATCCTTCAGTAAACCATTTTTTTAATGAGCCATTCTTTTCATACTTGGCAGGAATCTTCAAATCATAGTTTTCAAACGCATACTTATATCCAGCCTTTTCTACTGCCTTTTTTGTAGACTTATAGCCTTTTTCATACGCTGTTTCATATGACTTCACGTATACATCTTTCTCATTATTTCCAGGATTCTTTTCAGCTAGTTCCTTACCAGCCTTTTCCCCTAGTTCAGCTTGCTCTTTTTCAATTTTTTCTGTTCTCTCTTTATTTCCCACTTGGAAACCTTCTGCAAAGATTGGCTTAAACTCTGGAGTAATTTGACTATCGTCCATCGTCTCTTGTGCTAAGCCCTGTTCTTTTCCTTTTTCAAAATGCGTTTTCTTCTGCTCTTCTAAAGACCAAGTAGTAGTATAAGCAGTTGTAAATGCTTGTTTATATGTATCTGATTTTCCAGCTAAATGTACTTGTACATCATTTTTCCCTGCTTTAAAATCAGTCTCTCCATTTTTTTCGCCTTCAAGTTGACCTTTCTCCATATCAACTTGGCGCTTAGCTTCCTCTTGCTTACGTGCCTCTTCTGCTTTTCTTTGTTCCTCAGCTACACGTTGTCTCTCTTCTTCAGCTTTACGCTGTGCTTCTGCAGCACGTTGTTTTTCAGCTTCAGCATTGCGCTGTGCTTCTGCTTGTCTTTCAGCTTCTACAGCACCATTATTATTTTGGCTAGGAGCTGGACTCGTTGCACCACTACTAGAAGCTGGTTTATTGTGATAATGATATTCCCCGTACTGTAATCCCCATTTTTCACAGTTTGTACGACACGTATGTCCACCATTCGCATCTGTACGTCCTGGATGCGCATAAGCTGAAATTGGAGCTATCAATAACGCTACACTTGTTGTTAAAAGAAGTTTCTTCACCTGTTGTCTCACTCTTGTTCCTCCCAAAATTTAGAATTATAACTTTATTATACATAAATAGAAGGATTTTTAAATACAAACTAAAATATTCTATTATTTCTCAAAAGTAGTAAAAAAGAAGGCCAACTCTTTAAAGAGTTGGCCTTCTTTTTTATTTCTTCGCCTTCGTTCCTACTAAATCACCAGCTACAACATAACGCTTAGAATTATCTTTTACAGATACACATGTAATAAGCGTTATCTCATCTTTCCCATGATCTTCTACAACTTCCCATTTATCCGGAGTTACTTCAGATACACCAGTAACAGCGTACTCATATTCATTTTCATTATCATATAAATAAATTTTATCGCCTTTTTTCAAAGATGCTATATCACTAAATAAAACACCTTTTTTAGACATGTTATGCCCTGCTAGTGCGTAATTCCCTTTTCCCATTACTTGATTTTCTTTTACTGTCGCTGCACCTGATAACAGGTTTTTCTCAGTAGAAGATTTTAAAACAGGAATTTCTAATGAAACACTTGGAATCGAAATACGACCGATTACTTGTTTTTTATCTAACGATGCATTCGCTACTTCTGCCAAGTCTGGTTGATTAATTTTTGACGCATCTACAAATTCTGTCTCATGCTTTTCATAATCCATCTTTTGAACAGCTTGCACATTTTCAGTCTGTTTCTTTTCAGCCTTATATCCATCATAAAATGGCTTTCCAATTAAAACCCCACCTACAACAAATAGAAGGATTGCTACTATACTATAAATTCTTTGCTTATTCATATACAATTCCTTTCCCTTACAAAATCTTACTCTATATAAAATGATAAAATAATATTGCTATATGTACAAGTATAAGCTGAAAAGAAACCTTCTTGCCGATGCAAGAAGGTTTCTTTTTAAGCAATTTTATTTCGATATAAAGACACGTGAAAAATCGTCATCTGAATAAAGAAGATACTAAATGCAATATATATCGGATATGCAGGAACATATAGAATAACAATTGGAGAAAGAGTTAAAAACCCAACCGCACAAGGCAACACATACCATAATGACATAAATGTAGTACGACAAGCCTTTTCTGTAATTGCCTTTTCACGCTCATCTTCTTGAGGAAATAATAGTGGAAACATCCAATACGAGAGCTCTTTATATTTTTTCTTTTGAATTTTATAAAGAACCGTCGATACAATACCAAATGTTAAAAGTAATCCGAGCGGTATTAAACTTATTGAAACTTCAAATGGTACTCTCTTCGTTTGAATAAAATTAGCGACTTCAATAGTAAAATAATACAACTCAATAAAAGCCCAACCTGCTAATACCATTAAAAGTACATTTAGCATATAAGAAAATACAAGTCTATTCATCCTCTTTCCCCTCCTTATTTAAAACAAACACATCTTCCATCTTTAACTGGAACACATCACAAATCGTAAGTGCCAATAACAACGAAGGAACGTAATCCCCTTTTTCAATTGCAGCAATTGTTTGTCTCGTCACTCCAACCTTCTCTGCTAATACACTTTGCGAAAAATTGAAGCGAGCCCTTAATTCTTTCACTCTATTTAAAACGGTCAATTTTACCACCTCTCACCATCATTGTATGCTATCCTTAACAAAATGTAAACTCAACTTAACATAATTTTTACAAAAAAATCCAACTTTACGTATTGTAAAGTTGGATTACGTGTTAGTTTAAAATTGTAACTTTAACATTTTTTCTGCCCCAATTACTAGATGAAGCTTTATCAGGCATTAAAACATCGATTTTGTGACCTTTAATTGCGCCACCAGTGTCTGCTGCAATTGCTTGTCCATAACCTTCAACATATACAGTAGAACCTAATGGAATAACACTTGGATCTACAGCAATTAATTTCATTCCTGGGTTTGCAGTTAGATTATAGCCTCCCCATGCAGAATAAACTTGTTGTCCTGGCGCATAGCCATTTTCAGCTGGATCTGCTGTATAAGCTGTTGCATGTACATATATTTCTCTTCCACCAGCAGTTGGCTTCGAAGGTTGTGCAGGTTCTACCTTCGAATTATTATTCGCAACAGGTTCAGCTGGTTTATTAGCTTTCTCTTGCTTTTGTTTTTCAGCAATTTCTGCTTGTGCTTTCACTAAAGCTTCTTGCTCAGCCTTTGCAGCCGCTTCTGCTTTTGCACGCTCTTCTGCTGCAATTCTTGCTGCTTCTTGCTCACGAGCAATCGTCTCTTGTACTGCCTTCATATTTGATTCAATTTTAGCTTTTTCTTCTGCTGCTAAATTAAGTTGGCTTGCAATCTGGTTATATTTAGCTTGAACTGCTTGTAAGTTATCTTGACGCTTTTTCAAGTTATCTTGCAAATCAGCTTGCGCTTTTGCTAATTTTTGTTTGTCTACTACTAAAGATGCTTCTTTTTCGTCAATTGTTTTCTTATCTTCTTCAATTTGACGAAGATCTTGTTCTTGTAGACGTAAAATTTCTTTATCAGCTTCTAAAATAGTAGAAACTGCATTCATACGTTGTAAGAAATCTGCAAAGTTTTTTGACTCTACAACAACTTCTACTACTAAACTTGTATTTGAACTGTTTTGAACAGAAACCATACGTTTTCTCATAATATCTTTACGAGCAAGGACTTTATCCTCTAAAACGACAATTTCATTCTTTTTTTGCTCAATCTGCTTATGTGTTTCATCGATTTTACGTTGAATAGCAGCTTGATCCTCTTTATTTTTTGCAATTGTATTATTTAAGTTATGTAGTTCGTTTTCAATACCTTGAATCTCTTTACTAACAGCTTGCTTCTCTTGCTCTTTCTTCTGCATATCTGCATCGTTTTGCTGCAATTGCTGTTGCATGTTGTTAAGTTTCTCGTCGTTTGACTCTGCTTTTACAGCGACTGTACTAGAAAGACCGATAATTCCTGCTAATACTAGACTACTGATTCGCTTAAAATAGTTCATAATCCGACTCCCTTCTTATACAGTTATACATGATTTATTTTACAGTTTGTTTACAATACTATTAAATACAGTTTATTTTTCATGACAAAAAATAGGGAATTATAAATAAAATGTAATAGATTCTTAAATATTTAACAATTCCTATATTTAAAAATTATAAAAGATGCTAAAATCCAAATATAGAGAAAATATAACTTCCAAAGGCGGTTGAAATAAATACATGTTTACTCAAAAGAAATCACTCCAACATAAAATTGATCAATTAGAAGATCGTATAAAAGAATTAGAGGCAGAATTAAAACAAAAAGATATTGAAAAACAAAATATGATTTCTTCTATCCATGACCGTGTGCAAAACGTCGTTCAAGAGCATCAACTTGTAAATAACCAGCACCATACACTCCAAAATTTAATTCAGCAATTAAACTCGTGTTTTGAAAATGTTTCAACACGTACAACAAATTCTAATGAATTAAATAGTGAAATGTTACAAAAAGAACAAAGCTTAATTCAGTCTATTGAAGAGATTATTGACTGCTCTAATGAAGGAAAAGAATCTGTTCACCGTTTACTTATTGTAATTAATAAATTAGGTGAACAATCTCAGCGCACGTCTAACAGTATGAATCATTTAAGTGAACGCTCAAAAGAAATCGAACAAATTGTAGAAGTCATTCAAAACATTGCAGCACAAACAAATTTACTTGCGCTAAATGCAAGTATTGAAGCAGCGCGTGCTGGAGAGCACGGTAAAGGGTTTGCGGTTGTTGCCAATGAAGTAAGAAAACTAGCAGAAAGTACGGCAGAGAGTACAAAGAATATTGGCAACTTAACGAAAAAAATTCAAGAAGAAATTGAAAAAGCATACGAAAACACAAAAGATAATTTACATTTAGTCGATGAAGGTGTAGAAATGAGTGCCGATACAAACGCTAGAATCGAAAACATTTTAATTATGATTCAAACGTTACAAAATGGTGCTACAAATGTTATTCAAGCAATTGAAAACCAAAAATCTTGCAATGATGATATATTAAGAGAATTTGCAAACACTCAACAAATGTTCCAAAAATTAAATACTACTATTATGAACCATATTCATGATGCAGAAAAAGTCGATGTTCAATTGACTGATGGTCTTCAAGAAACAGTATCTTCTCATTAACAATAAAAACCCCTTATATCGCTATAAGGGGTTTTTATTATATTTCGAATATTTATTTCTTCCCAATATTCATCTATATCTTTGTTATAATGGGAAAGTTGTTTCTTTAGACTAATTAACAAGGAGGATGTTATGGAACAATTTTACTACATTTTAAAATACTTAATTCTTGGTCTGTTCCAAGGACTAACAGAACCAATTCCGATTTCTTCAAGTGGTCACCTCGTTTTAGCACAACATTTGCTAGGACTAAAAATAGAAGGATTTAGCTTTGAACTACTTGTTAATTCAGCTTCATTACTAGCTGTATTACTTATTTATAGAAATGATTTAATTCGTCTAACAAAGAATGGTCTATCTTATATATTTACAAGAGCAGAAGATGCAAAATCAGATTTCTTCTTCATTATTTACCTTGTAATTGCAACTATTCCAGCAGGTGTAATTGGCGTTTTATTTAAAGATTATATCGACCAGTACTTAAAAGGCGTGAAAATGGTTGGGATTTCCCTTCTTATTACCGCTGTCGGTCTTTGGATTATTAGAAACTTACGCGGGCGTAAAAATGATGGTGACCTTTCTATGAAAGATGCAATCATTATCGGATTAGCTCAAGCTTGTGCACTTATCCCTGGAATTAGCCGATCTGGCGCTACAATTGTAGCAGCGATGTTACTCGGTATGAAGCAAGAGACCGCTCTTCGCTTCTCATTCTTACTATATATTCCTGTTAGCTTAGGTGGGTTATTGCTAAGTATTACAGATATTGCTAAAGATCCTAATTTAGACACATTATTCGTACCATATATCGTTGCGTTTATAGCAACATTTATCATGACATATATTTCATTAAAATGGTTTATGAACATTATGGCAAAAGGAAATTTAAAATATTTCTCTTTCTATTGTATTATCGTAGGAGTACTTACTATCATTTTCTTATAAAGTAAACTTACAAATTTAAAGCGAGTCATTCTACTACACTAAGATGGCTCGCTTTTTTATACTTCTATTAAGTTGAAGTGCCTTATTTACTTTAAATTTTCAGAATAGTATAATATTAATTATGTTCCTACTAATAAAAATCCGTCTTCTTTACTACTATTATAAAAGAGGTGTTCCTATGTTTATTGTTACTAAACTAATTCATATTAAATATGGCTATGAGAATGATCTACTATATTCACTTAAACAATATTATCCATCAACTGGAACAAATGGTTTTATTAACATAGAATTTTCACATATGCATCGTACAGATGATGGAGCAAAATATATGGTCCGTATGTTATGGAAAACACAACAAGATTACCATGCGTGGCTTTCTCAAAGAAACGAAAGTGAAACTTGGAAGCACAAAATGCAAAACTATATCCTTTCTTCCACATCCAATGCTACTTATATGCATTAAACTTCACTCGATATTCCTAAGGAGCTTTTCCTAATATAAAATGATAAAACCCTCTTACCTTTTCTCATCCAGTAAGAGGGCTTCCCTTATTTATAAACTTTCTTTTCTTGACAATACAAACGAATAACATGTTTATTTTGTTGAAATACATCATGCGTTAGGCGGATAATAATAAAATTTCGTTTTGTTTGATCATCATGAACAAAAACCTGTTCTCCCTCTTGAAAACGCCACACACTTTCAAGAGTTGTAATATGATCCCCACTTACAGAAAAAAGCTCATATCGCATATCTTGTACCCTCTCTCAACTTATAATAATCACAATATCCTTATATTAAATTTAGTATAACTTAATTCCATTAAAATTTATAATTTTTTCTATTTCAAAATATTTTAATTTTGTTTTAAGGTTCTTTTAACGTTATAATGATAAACGAATTTTCATTGAAAGGAGCCTCATTTTGACTGCATATTTATTTCCAGTAAAAACAGCATTTATTTTATTTCCTTTTTTAGCAATGTTTCTCTTAATACCTTTTTTAATATTTAACTACCGAAAGTATGGTTATTTAAATAAATGGCGCTCATTTATTTTATATTCATTACTACTCTATTTATTAAATGCCTATTTTCTTGTTATTTTGCCATTACCACAAACGTATGATACTTGTAGCCTACAACCAGCTAATACACAGCACATGCAACTCTCACCATTTTATTTCATACAAGAGATTAGTAATCATACATCGGCAATTTTAGCGAAACCAACTACTTACTTCTATTTATTAAAAGAATCTGCGTTTTTACAAGTAGCATTTAACGTTCTATTAACCGTTCCATTCGGTGTTTATTTACGTTATTATTTCCGACGTAGTTTCTTACAAACAGTTTGTATTTCTTTTTGTCTTTCACTATTTTTTGAACTAACACAGGTAACTGGACTATACGGTATATACAATTGTGCATATCGCTTATTCGATATCGATGATCTATTTTTAAACACATTAGGCGGCGTAATTGGTTTTATCATTGCACCAATATTTACGTACTTCCTTCCGAAAACAAGCGAATTAGATAGTCATATTGATTTAGAAACGAAACCAGTCGGATTCGTTCGTCGTCTTATCGCTATGCAAATTGATTGGCTGTTCTTATCTATCGTCGTTCCTGTCATTAAAAATAAAGGAAACTCTCTATTTATTTCTAATATCCAATCTTACACAAATGTATACGAACTCCTTTTCATTACATGTTCAATCTTTATTTACTTTATTATCATTCCATACTTTACAAATGGAAGAACGATAGGAAAAGCTTTGCTTCGTATTTACATTAAAGGAAAATCAGATCGTATTACGATGAAGGAACTATTCATCCGTTACGGTATATTCTATTTCGTTTTAGGTGGAATCAATTATATTCTTTCTAGTAGCTCTATCTTAAATCTTACAGAGCCTTTAGTATTACTAGTTATACTGTTATTCCAATTCGTAATTAACGGCATATTTATTATTCATGTTTTCTTACATGTATTTAGTCGTGATAAGTTACTATTCTACGAGCATATTAGTCAAACAAGAAATGCAATTATACTAAAAAAAGCTGACAAGTAATACTTTGTCAGCTTTTTTTCATAATCGTAAATAACTTTTCTGTATAAGGGTTTAAAAACATTCCTGTTTCATCTAGTGACTTCCTCATTTTTAGAAACGAATGCAATTCTGGATATATGTTTTGTAACTTTTCGTATGTTAACGTATGCATTTTTCCCCAATGTGGACGACCTTCATATTTCAGAAAAATTTTCTCCACTTCACCAAAATAAGCGGCATACTTCATACCTTTATACATATGAACGGCGATATATGCCGAGTCCCTTCCATACGCTGGACTAAGCCATATATCATCACCTTTCACGTAGCGACATTCAATCGGGAAGTGCACCTTATACTTTTTCTTTTCAATAAGACTTGAAATTTCTTCTACAACAGCTCTCATATGCTTTGAAGGGACACTGTACTCCATTTCATAAAATGGAACCGTACGTGATGTAGCGAACACTTCATAGCTTGGGCCAATTATTTTTGTGTTTGGTGCAGCCTTAGCTGATAATCGACTTACTCCTTTACTTATGGAAGGAAACCATTTGCACCCTTTAGATAACAAAGAGAACATCCTATTTTCAAGTAACTCCACCTTTAGTTTATGCCATTTTAAATCAGTTCCTTTACTCGTTGTTTCATTTGTAAACTTCACCTGTACTTCATTTGAATAAGGAAAAACAAAAAACTCAAAATGACGATTCTTCTTATATTCTTCTAGCTTGTTCATTACAGTAGATAGTGACTGTTTTTCGCTTTCATAAACGAGCGAATATGATGGGATAATCTTTAATTTTATCTTTACGATGATACCTAGCATTCCAAGCGATAACTGAAATGCTTTCCAATATTCGACGTTCTCGGTTTCTGAACAAACTATACTCTCACCTGTTGATAAAACTGTCGTAATCTCTATAACTTGTGTTGATAAACTCCCAAAGTTAACACCCGTCCCATGCGTCCCCGTACTAATTGCTCCTGCAATAGATTGTGAATCAATATCCCCTAAATTTTCTTGTGCATAACCTTTTTCTTCAAGTAACTTCCCTAGGTCATGTAGCTTTGTTCCTGCCCATACTTCGGCAACCATCTTCTCCGCATCAATATTCACAATGCCCTTCAATTCGTCTAAAGAAACTAAAATTTCTTCTGTTTGCACGAGAGGCGTAAACGAATGCCCTGAACCGACAACACGAATTTTCTTCCCTTTTTTTTGTGCAAGCTCTACAACTTCTACTACATCTTGTATAGTTTCTGGATACATCGTATAATGCGGCGTTCCTTCTACATTCCCTGTCCAATTTCTCCATTTTTTCCCCTCTATAGAAAGCATTGGCCATCCCCCCGATATGTTGAATACTCCCCAATAATCTTCCCTTGTTTCACACGATACAGAATTGGAAAACGCTCACATAATTCTCCAGCTTTACTATGACGAAACAATATAGAATCTCCTATATTCACTCGCTCCTCACCGTTATAATGAACGGGAGTTTGTACTTCACCAGCACCTTCTAAATCTAATAGTTTTGCACCATCTGGTCTCCAAACCTCAGGCTCTTTATCTTTACCAACTGCGCCTGAAGCAATATATCCACCACCTAGGCAAGTATAGATAAACGGAGCTGGTTTACGTACAACTGGTAAAGCAAATCCGACAGCTGGATGAAATTGTACTTCTTTATAATAGTCAAACAGTCTGGGGGCATAAAAAGCAGAACCTACTGTAATCTCTGAAACTGAGTTATCTTGCTCAGTTGTTTTTATACTTCCTGTTCCACCCCCATTTACAAACCTAAGTTCAATACCAAGGTTTTGTATTTCTTTCACGATACGTCCTCTTCTTTCTTTAACTTCTAACACTGATTTCTTCTTTAAATAAGAAATTACTTTACTTTTTATCCATTGATTCGGTATATAATCTCCAACCCCAGCAATTTGAGCTTCATATCCCATTACACCATCTAGTATTAAAGATGATGATTCCTTCACTTTTTCTACTATTTCCAGAGCGCTCCGCACATCTTTTACCGGGGATCTTTTTACACCAAAATGAAATTGAAAAAAACGGCTACTCATATCAATATCCAAACAAACACGAAAACACCCTTTAGACTTCTCAGCAATTTTTTCTAAATAAACAATATGGTCTTCACAGTCCACCATACAAGTTATAATAAGCCCTTTCTTTGTTAGCAAACTAATTTCACATAAAGCCCTGTCATCATAAGCTGGATATCCTAATAATAAATCATTAAATCCTTGTTCAATTAAAAACAAAGCCTCTCTAGGTGAAAAACACATAATACCTTGAAATCGGTTGTTTGCAGCTAAAATCCGTTTCATAATTGGAACGGATCGTAATGATTTACTCGCTATTCGAATCTTTTTATCGCCACTTAGTTCAATAACCGATTGAATATTTCTTTCTAAAGCTACTTCATCTAAAAATGCACACGGTAATAGAACTTCTTTAAAAATTCCTCGATCCACATTTTTCGCTCCTCTTCTATATATGTCTTATACATATTGGAAAGAAAGAGTGATTTTCCTGTTTGCAAATAAAAAAAGTTTCTTCTTTACGAAGAAACTTTTTTGACTACTTCATAGAAATAGTAGCCTCTACTGGATAATGATCAGAGTAATCATTATACGTATATTTTTTAAACCATGATGTAACAGTCCATTGTGGAGATTTCGGCTGTAACACTTTATTTTCTATATGCGATGGGTTTGCATGATCTTTACTTGCAATAATATAATCTAAATACTCGGCAGGGCTATCAGGGAAATTGTATTTCGCAATACTGTTTGTCATCGCATCCCAAGTCGCTGTATGTCCAGTATAAGATGGAATAGAAGCATGTAATGTTTTAAACATAGATGCATACTCTGAATCACTATTATTCTCAGCGTTTATTTTATTTACGTTCATATCTCCACCAATTAACACATACTCGTTATTTGGTATATTTTTATTTTTAATAAAATCTTGAATTTCTTGTAGCTGTTTTGTACGTACAGATGCAGGTGAAGTTTTTCCACACATACTATCTTCAGCTTGTAAATGAGTCCCAATTACATGAACAAAACTATCATTTTTCTTAATTTTCGTGTATACAAATCCTTTATTTGATAAATTATCTGGTCCGCATCCTTTTTCGAATACATATTGAATTTTTTCAACGATTGGCCATTTACTCACAATCGCAACGCCCCCATCTTCAGGAGTCGAAGATGAATAGTTCCCTAATGTTTTATCCCATTCGTTTCCACTACTACGACCTAATACCGCCGTTTGATTTGGATATTCTCTCTTCAAATTTCCTAACAAACGATCTGAGGCGCTATTATCAAACACTTCATTTAATATAACAACGTCCTGATTCTTTATATAATCTGCCGCTCCAATTAAATCAGCACGCTCACTTTGTCCCCAATTCGGATATAAGTTTGTTGATAGCATGTACACGTTATGCGTCATTACTTTTAATGTATTATTTTGATTTGTAGGCGTTTCTGCTTGAGCTGAAGATCCACTATATAAAGCTCCTAAACCAATTCCAAAGCTAAGTACACCTTTTAGCAATTTACTTTTCACGTTTCATACCTCCATGTGTATAGTGATAAAAAGGCCAAATACTCTATTCTGAGATTTGACCTTTTTTAAATACTTAACGATTTCCGTACGTATCAAACCAAAGCTGGATGTATCCAGCAGTAACACGTTGTGCATCCATTAAACGCTTACCTGTCATTGGTGTAACTTCAGCGCGCCATTTATCTGCATAATCTTGCGATACAGCAGCTCTCACGAACCAATCTTTCGTATTATCATTTACAATGCCAGCGTAATCTTGTTTCGCAACTACTGCCGCTCCATGAATCCAATCTTCTGGATTTGTACCTTTCCAGTTCCAATATCCATTTCCATCCGTTACTTTGTAATTATCTTTTATCGTATCTACAAAGTTTTCATATTTAGAATGGAACCCTTGTGGATACGAAAGATTTGTAAAGTTTGCCGCATGCATCGGTTGGTTTACATCTCCTAAATAATGAAGAGATAATCCTAAATAGAAGAATGCTTGTTTCATATCTTTATTTTTGTATGACTCACCAGCTAATTTAAAATATTTAGCTCCAGTTTCCTTCGCCTGCTTTGCATATGGAATATACGTTTTCCCGTTATCAGGGTCATAGAAGTGTGAAGCAAATGTGCTATTATCATAATAAGGATTTTCATAGTCAGCAGCATAAATACCATTCTCTAACTCCGTACGCCATTCATTTAATAGTGCAACTCGCTCTTGTTTTACAAGTGTTGTATTACGAGACATAATATCCATTGCACGGTTTACAATCCATAAATGAGAGTTTACGCCTTCTTTATGTTTATCTTCAGCAGACCAGCGCGGAATAACGCCTACTCTCTGTCCTCCATCGTTTTCATGAGCAAACGCAACACTTTGTAACGGTGCTACTAACGTAATAGCTGCTGCTAAAGCAAGAACTTTCTTTTTCATCTGAAATCCTCCATTTTATAATTGAATTATTGTAAACATTTTGCTAGGATCCTATGATGTCGTCTGGTTAACCTATGACTAGAATATCCCACCTTTCATAAAATTTCTATCACTAAATTAAAATATGCAAATGTTCATATCATTATAACTTTATACATAGTGAATATAATGAATGAATGCACTTACATTGTAATAAAGTATTGTTAAGCTACTGCAAATACTTGTCTAAACTAATGTAAAAAAAGAGTAAAACAATTACATGCTTTACTCTTTTCTTCTATTCGATAATATACTTGGTAGTTGCACATTAACCGCCAACTTATGAATAAATCCAAACACTAATCCAATCCCGATAAATATGTATAGTATCGTAAATATCTTCCCAAAATCAGTTTGAGGACTAAAATCTTTATCGCCTACAGTTGTCAGTGTCACAACACTAAAATATAAAGCATCAAGGATACGTAATCCCTCCACTGTGCTATAAAAGATTGTACCCGATATTAAAGTCAAAATTGTTAATACGAATAAAACTTGAAATTCTTTATCCTTCCACGCTCGCAAACAGGCTCTTAGCATACGTTTCAATGTTAAAAAAAATGAAAGCATTCAACTTTCCGTATAGAAAAAAAGTAGCCCTCTTCTATTTCTAGAAAAGGACTACTTTTTTCAATTCTTTATTATTTGGGTGAAACAAGAATTTTCACTTGTGTTTTATCTTTTACAAGTGCTTCAAATCCTTCTTCAACAACTTGATCCACTGTAATTTTTTTCGTAATTAATTTCTCTGCTTGAATTTGACCAGAGCTAATTAATTTAATAACAGATGGGAAGATGTGACGGTATCCAAGAATACCGATAACTTCTTTTTCTTTTAATACAAGGTTGTTCGGAGTAATTGTTGCATCTTTTTCCCATACGCTAACAATTACCGTTTGTCCTTCGAAACTTGTACTTTCAATTGCTTGACGTAGTACAACTTCAACACCTGTTACTTCGAAGCTAACATTTACACCTAAACCGTTTGTTAAGTTACGAATTTCTGCTAATACATCTTGAGTTGCTGGATTTAATACGTAATCCGCACCTGCTAATTTTGCTAACTCTTGACGTTCTTTAGAAAGTTCAACTGCGATAACAGGAGTTGCTCCTGCTGCTTTAGCTGCTTGGATAACAAGAAGTCCAATTGGACCACAACCAAATACTGCTACAGCTTCCCCTTCTTTTAATTTACTTTGACGTACTGCATGAACTGCTACTGCTGCTGGTTCTACAAGTGCACCTTGTTCATACGTCATTTCATCTGGAATATGATGAACCATATCTTCTGGTACTACTGTATATTCAGAGAAACCACCACCGTCTCCACCAAGACCGTGGAAAACAAGCTGTTCACAAACATTGTAATGTCCATGTTTACAAGCTTCACATTTACCACAAGAATAAATTGGTTCTACAACAACGCGGTCTCCCACTTTATGAGATGTAACTCCTTCACCAATCTCTATTACCTCACCACTAAACTCATGACCTAAAATAACAGGTGCTTTCACATGTGTTAATGGATGTTCTTCTGTTGGAATAAAAATAGGCCCTGCTAAATATTCATGCAAGTCTGTCCCACAAATACCACACCATTTAACTTTGATTTTCACTGTTCCTGGTTTGACTGTTGGTTCTGGTACTTCTTCTACTCGTACATCACGTTGATTATGCCAAAGTAGTGCTTTCATTTTATACATCCCTCTCTATGTATATACTTAACCTGGTGAAGTTTACAATTCTATTATAATACTTCTATCCATATATTTCAAAAAAAACAATCACATTTCCACTAATTTTTTACAAATAACGTTCAATATTTTGTCACTTTGTACTTTTTTCCACATCTGTTAATTCAATTTCATTGCAGGTGAAATTAGCATTGTGCCATAATAGCATAGGAGAGGTGAATATCGCTTGAAATATTTTATTTACTTTATCGTTATCGTGGCATTTTTAGATACATTTTCACAATTACCTATTATGAGTACTTTCGCTCAAAGTCTTGGAGGAACCCCTCTTATTATCGGGCTAGTTGTCGGTATGTACTCATTCGCTAATATGATCGGTAATATTATTGCTGGAGCCGCTGTCGATAAATTTGGTGCAAAAAAAATCCTTTATATAAGCATGGGAATTACGAGTTTCATAGTCTTGTTATACACCGTTGTTCAAAGTGGTGAACAACTATTAGTTGTTCGCTTTATGCATGGATTTAGTGATGGCTTTTTAATTCCTGCTGCCTTTACATTTTTATCAAAACAAACAAATGCAAAAAGACAAGGAAAAGCAATGGCTCTATCTGGTGCTGCTGTTGGAACAGCGGCAATCGTAGGACCTGCTTTCAGCGGTATTATGAAAGCAACAGCTGGTGTAGAATGGGTCTTCATTACTATCTCTATTTTAATGGCTCTTGGTACCATCGTATCTCTATTCTTCTTACCAAATAACGTATCAAGAAAAGATACATCAAGAACGCAAATGATGAACAAAGAAGATATGGTTGAACTTTTAAAATCAGAACCGTTATTACAAGCATATATTGGTGCTTTCACATTAATGTTTTCACAAGGGATTGTCACTTATATGTTACCAGTAAAAGTTGAGGCATTAGCGCTTAAAGCATCTACAACAGGCATGATGTTAAGTGTATTTGGTATTACTGCTATCCTCTTCTTCTTGCTTCCAACAAATCGTATTTACGATCGATTTAATCGTTCGAAACTAATGCTAATCGGAATTGCAGTTATGGCATTCGCATTATCTTTACTCGGATTATTTGCTACAAAAGGTATGCTCTTTATCGTAATGATGATTTATGGAATTGGATTCGCAATCCTCTTTCCGTCTATTAACGCTTTACTCGTTGAAAATACTACAGACGATAATCGCGGAAAGGCATTCGGATTATTTTATGCCTTCTTCTCATTAGGAGTTGTTGCTGGTTCCTTTACAGTTGGAGCAATCGGGGCATCACCTAGTGTCAGCTTCGTTATCGGAACTGCATTCTTATTAACGTTTGCCGGTATGATTTACGTAAGAAGCAAAGTAAAAAAGACAATGATGGGTTAATTCCATCATTGTCTTTTTTTTAAATGCATATTGATATAACCCATAATATAAGGGCAAAGTTGGAATCACACCAATTAATTTGAATATAAAAGGTAGCGGTTCATCCTTCTCTTCATATAAACGTAAAATAAAAACGGCACTCAAAGTCCAAATAATGCTAAACACGAAGATGCATTTCCAAACGATTGAGGTTAATATTTCTACATCGAAGACAAAACCAAATAGCCCTATCCACGTAATAATGGATACTACAAAATCAAACTTTTGAATTGGTGTTTGAAACATCCCTCTTATTAATGAAGTAATAGCTAATATCGCTACAATTACTAAATAAATTTTCCACAACATAATGATAAGCTCCTGTTCAATTTTTCACTTTCAATAAACCATACTTAATAAATAAGCTGGCATTATATTTTTCATAGAAATAATACAACGGATAACAAAATAAGAAGAAAATAAGTACGGTTGGTACATTATCTATAATAGAAAAATATTTTCCTAGCAATTCTTTAATGCTCTCACCAATCATAATAAACAGTGGGATTATACAAATTGCCGCTAATATTAAACATGGCGCTATCCTTATTTCTTTCAGCTTCACCTTACAATGTGGACACCTTAATGAAAAAAGATGTGGGATGTCGATAATATGTTGTGCAGTAATATTTCCTTTACACTGTGGGCATACAATTGTTTCTTTCATTTATAACTTCTCCTTTCTACTCACAAAAAAAAGCTCTATCGAATAGAGCTCTTTTTTCGCCTAATATACATTACTTCTGCGTATAACCAAGTAATACTGTAAATAAACTTATGTATAAAAGCAATACTACTTTCTCCCTAAAAAAAAGAAACTTAATAAATACCGACGATACTTCGACAATTTCCTCGGAAATATTTCCTTTCCCCATATAATTTGATACACTACATATGAACAGACACTTGTATTACATAAACTAAAATAATAACTTACTGTACAAATTAAAAAGCACATTCTTCATATGAAGAATGTGCTTTTATTTTATTAACGCTTAATCCAAACCGCACCTGCAGACTTATCCTCTGCTTGTCCAACAACTTGGAATTTAAGACCAAGATTTGGCACTTTTCGTCCTGCATCAGCAATTTGCTTGTTACTGTATACTTTTGAATCATCAAATGTTGTAACACCTTGTAATCCAGCATAATTAAACTGTCCACGTGTTAATGAATTTACACTCCATGCTGGTGTTTGATCAAATGAAAATGCAGCGTCTGCAATTTGCATGCCTGTATTACCGTACGCTGATTTCCCGTTCAAATTACCAACAAACGCTTCTGGATGAGAGTCTACAACCCCAAGGAAGCCTTCACCTGGATGCACCCCAACCCAGTTATCTTTGAAACTATCATCTGCATACCAAACGACAAGACCTGTATTGTATACCGGACCTCTTCCTGCTTTTAATCCATTATCTGATCCAGCGTAGTTTCTCCACTCTAAATAATAATAATGAGCTTTCTTCTCTGTCCCATCAGAAACAACGAATCCATTTAACTGCATTTTTGACTGTCCTTCTGCATCATCAGAGAATACACCTTGTCCGTCAACAGTTACACTTACATTATCCATCGCGAAACCTTTATATGTTACAGCTGGATCTGTAATGTAGTCGAATTGTAGTTTCACTTTCTTCCCTTTAAATTGACTTAAATCGTATGATTTATCAATCCATTTCCCATCTGTTGTATCTTTATCTCCTTGTACTACTTTTTCTCCAAGTCTATCAATTAATGTTTTTGTTCCATCTTCTGTTACTGCATGTACTTCAACAAAATCGCACTCTGCTTCTAACTCATAATTTGCTTTATAATCGAATTTTGCATGTGTTCCTTTTGTTAAATCAAAGAATGGTGTCTCTAGTGTTGTGTGCATATCATCTCCTCTTGTACTATAATATGCATGCTTTCCAAACTCAGGTTTAATCGTTTCAACACTCTTACCTGGCAAATTAACACGTACAACACCTGGACGATTTGATTTCGTAACACTTTGATCAATATATGTAGGAATTCCTACACCACGCTTAATTTTATCGTAATCTACTTCTAAAATTTTTGCCCAGTTGCCACCCATATTCTTTTGTAAGAAGTCTTTATTTTGTGGTGAAAAACTAGTCGGCTCTGTTCCTGCAATTTTTCCTGTCCAACTGCCTCCACTCATTAATGACCAAGCTTCAACAGGTGATCCAGCTCCAGTATATTTCGTATCATATTCATCCGGTAAACCAAGGTCATGTCCAAATTCATGTGCAAACACACCTACAGCGCCATCTTCTGGTTCAATTGTGTAATCATGCGCTGCTACTTTTCCACCAAAGTAATCTACCTTTGATTTTGTCCCTTCAATCGCTACTGGATCTGTAGCTAATTTTGAACGATGTGACCAAATTGCATCATCACCTAATTTACCGCCACCAGCTTCTTGACCAACACCAGAATGAATTACCATTAAATGATCAATTACACCATCAGGTTCATTTTGATTCCCATCGCCATTTGTATCATATCTATCGAATTGATCAAACTGAGATAAGTCTAACCCTTTCTCAGCAGCTGCATGTAAAGCTTCCTTCACTAAATCACGTGCACCTTTTGGACCTTTATTATCGTGACCACTACTACCATCAGCTCCATAATCAGATGCTTTTCCTGGAACAGTTAGCCACTCCGTTACATATCCGTCTGTCGTATAGCTACCGCCAGACTGCTCTTCATAATATTGTTTAAATGTTTTTACTTTCGAACCATCAAATAATGTATAAGGCTCATTACCAAACAACATCTTTTGATAATGTTCTCTACTAAAGTCTTTCGAATACATATAACCTGGTGTTTGATCAATATTATTATGTTTATAATCACTAAATTCAACGAGTAGCACTAATACTTTATCAGATCGAACAGATCCCTTATATGGAGCTTGCTTTGCCTTGGAAGTTGGAACTTGTCCATTCAATTGCTTTTTATTTGGTTCCGGCTTTTGCTCAGGGCTAACATTTTTTTCAGCCTTCTTTACGTTCTCCTTTTCTTCCATCTTTTTCTCTTTTACCTTTTTCACGAAATCAGATGCTTCTTTTGCCGTATCCTCTGGAAGAATTTCTTTATTCGCTTGATCTCCTTGCTTCTTTTCAATATACTGCTCGACAGCTTTTTTCGTTTCTTCTTTAGAAGATGCTGGATTAATTGTTCCTCTTTCTTTCAGCGCTTCCGCTAAACGATCTTCTTGAATTAAATTGTAATCAATTGGTGTTGTAGACACATTATCTTTTTCTTTCGCTGGCGTTTCTGCGTATGCTAACGGAGCACTCATTACAGATGTACATCCGATAATTGCCGCAATTGCTAACGTTGATAGTACTTTAAATGGAGCTTTTCTTTTCATCCTCTGTCTCTCCTTTTATAAAACTTAAAATTCAGATAAATAAGTGCGTTTAAATCGAAATCCCGGCTTTCTGCCCTCCCTATATAAAAAGGCATAATTCTATAAACGTTAAGCTTTCTGTTATAGAATCATGCCCTCCAGTTTTCTGGTCAGACCCTCTATCTTTTTATCCCACTATTTGCTAGGCAGTAAGACTCCCACCTCAAAATTCAGCGAACCCGAGGAAGTTAATTGGGAGATAACTGCCCGTAAAAGCCCAATTGGCGAGGGCTAATAATCCGGTGGGGGATGAACAACCCCCATCACTGATTAAAGTGTTACTTTATATCGAAATATAAAAAATAAAGAGTGATTTGTATATATTAAATAGCTTATATTAAAAATTTAAAAGACAATATGCAAAATTGCATGAAAATTCCTTCAAATAAAAAAAGAACCCTAGTCAATTAAACTAGGATTCTCGATTTCATATTATTTCTCTTGTGTTTTTTCCCAATCAGCTAGGAATTTCTCAATCCCTTGATCTGTTAATGGGTGCTTCACTAATGAAGCAATTACGTTTGCTGGGATTGTTGCAATATGTGCACCATTTAGTGCTGCGTCAGTTACGTGAACGCTGTGACGTACAGATGCTGCAATGATTTCTGTTTCAATGCCGTGAATTGCAAAGATTTCTGCGATTTGGCGAATTAAGTCCATACCGTTATGACCGATATCATCTAGGCGACCTAAGAATGGTGAAACGTATGTCGCACCAGCGCGAGCTGCAAGTAATGCTTGAACTGCTGAGAATACTAATGTAACGTTTGTACGAATTCCTAAATCTGAAAATGCTTTTACTGCTTTTAAACCTTCCGTTGTCATCGGTACTTTTACAACAACGTTTGGAGCAATCTTCGCTAATTCTTTTCCTTCTTCAATCATTTTATCAGCTTCTAAGCTAATTACTTCTGCACTTACAGGTCCTTCTATAAAGCTGCAAATTTCACGAATACGCTCATGGAAATCTACGCCTTCTTTTGCTACAAGTGATGGGTTTGTCGTTACTCCAGCTACTACGCCTAATGCATTTGCCTCTTTAATTTCGTTAATGTTTGCTGTATCAATAAAGAATTTCATTTGTTATTCTTCCTTCCTAATTTTCATTTTATATTTATTTATTTTTTTTAATAAGCTCTAATTCAATCGGAATAGATTTGTCCACTTTTTTACCTTGTGTTATTTCTTTTGCTGTTTGCATCGCCTTCTCTCCGATTAATTCCGGTTTTTGAGCGACTGTTGCAGCCATACGCCCATCGTTAACCGCTTTCACAGCATCGTCTGTTGCATCAAATCCAACAACTACTACATCCGTTTTCCCAGCAGATTTTAATGCCTCAAGTGCCCCTAATGCCATTTCATCGTTATGAGCAAATACCGCTTTAATATCGCTATTCGCTTGCAAAATATTTTCCATAACAGATAAACCTTTTGCACGATCGAAATCAGCTGCTTGTTTTGCTACTACTTTTAAAGACTTATCAGCTACGTTATGGAATCCTTTCCCACGCTCACGAGCAGCTGAGGATCCAGGGATTCCTTCTAACTCAGCAACGTTCGCTCCCCCGCCAACTAATTCACGAATGTAATCACTAGCCATTTGACCACCTTCGATATTGTTAGACGCAATGTGCGAAACAACTTTACCTGAATTCGCAACGCGGTCTACTGTAATAACAGGAACATTCGCTGCATTTGCCGCACTTACTGCTGAAGCAACAGCATCTGAATCGGTTGGATTAATAACAACTACGTCCACACCTTTTTGAATTAAATCTTCAACATCGTTCGTTTGCTTTGCTGCATCGTTTTGTGCATCAACAGCAATCAATTCAATGCCACTATCTTTCGCTTTCTTTTCTGCACCTTTTTTCAAAGTCACGAAAAATGGATTGTTTAAAGTTGAAACAGAGAATCCAACTTTAATAGTTTTATTTCGACCTTTATCGCTAGAATCCTTTGCCCATTCTGGTGGTTCCATTGAACAACCAGCAGTAATGACCATAATACATGCAACGAGTATAAGTAACCATTTCTTCATGAACTGCCCCTCCATTACGCTTCTTTTCGACGATCAATTAATACAGCTAGTAAGATTACAAGTCCTTTTACAACTTGTTGGAAGAAAGAAGATACACCTAATAAATTTAAACCGTTATTTAGTACACCGATAATAAGTACACCGATGAATGTACCAACAATCCATCCTCTTCCTCCAGAAAGACTTGTCCCTCCTAATACAACTGCTGCAATTGCATCTAATTCGTAAGAAGTACCCGCAGTCGGCTGTGCTGAATCTAATCGTGATGTTAAGACAATACCTGCAAGCGCTGCCAAGATTCCGGAAAGACCGTAAATCATTACTTTAATTCTCGTAACATTAATACCTGATAGTGCTGCTGCTTCTTCATTTCCACCAATTGCAAATGTACGGCGACCAAATGTCGTTTTCTTCAAAATGAAGTACAGCACTGCGAAAGCGATCATCATTGTAACAGCTGGTACCGGAATACCAAGAAAATAACCGCGGCCAAACATTTGGAACATTAAATGATCACCAAGACCAGTGATCGGACGTCCGTCCATATAAACAAGCGTCAACCCACGAAAAATAGTCATTGTTGCTAAAGTCGCAATAAATGGAGCTACTTTTCCTTTCGCAATGATGATACCGTTTACAATTCCCATTACAAGACCAGCAAGTAGTCCAACTGCCATTGCAAGGAACGGGTCCATGCCACTTGCCATCATTCCAGCAACAAGTGCACTTGATAATGCTAAAATAGAACCTACCGATAAGTCAATACCCCCTGTTAAAATTACAAAGGTCATTCCGAATGCAATAAGCGCATTAATCGATACTTGACGCAGTATATTAAATAAATTTGGAATTTCAATAAATGCTGGATTTAAAGCTGTAATTACGACAATAATTAATACTAAACCGATTAAAGAACCGAGTTGTTGTAATACATTCCCCTTCTTAGCCATCCTTACTCTCCCCCTGTAGCTAGTGCCATTATAGACTCTTGTGATGCCTCATCTTTCCCTAAAATACCGCCGACTTTTCCTTCATGAATAACAAGAACTCGATCGCTCATCCCTAAAACTTCGGGAAGCTCAGATGATACCATAATAACGGCATCTCCTTGTTCAGTAAGCTTATTCATAATAGAGTAAATTTCTTTTTTCGCTCCAACATCCACACCTCTTGTTGGCTCATCTAAAATGAGTAACTGCGGATGAATACCTAACCATTTCGCAATTACAATCTTTTGCTGATTTCCACCAGAAAGAGATTTCACCGCTTGCTCTCCACTAGATGCTTTCACATTAAGAAGTTTCATCATGTCCTCTGTAAACTGTTGTTCTAGTTCGTTACTAAGGACACTTCCCTTTGAAAGACTTTCTAAATTCGGTAACGCTAAATTTTCTCGAATTGAGAAATCTAACACTAATCCTTCAGACTTTCTATCCTCTGTAATGAAAGCAATTCTTTGTCTAATTGCATCTATCGGACTATCAATCTTTACTTCTTGTCCGTTTATAAAAATTTGTCCAGAGTCTAAAGGTTCATATCCAAATATCGCTTTCATAATATCTGTGCGACCAGCTCCCATCAAGCCAGCTACACCAAGAATTTCACCTTTTCTAACTTGAAACGAAACATTTTCAAATTTCCCCTTTTTCGTTCCGTTACGCATTTCAAAAATTACTTCACCAATTTGACTATTTCGCTCTGGGTAACGTTCACCAATGCTGCGCCCCACCATCATACTCACTACTTCATCAAATGACGTTTCCGGAATTAATCTTTTCCCTACATATTCTCCATCACGCAAAATTGTAATAGCATCACATATTGAGAATATTTCTTCCATGCGGTGTGAAATGTAAACGAATGAAACCCCTTCTTTACGTAACTTATTTATAACTGTAAAGAGCGTTTCAATTTCACGATCCGTCAGTGCCGCAGTTGGTTCATCCATAATAATAACGCTTGCGCTTGTCATCAATGCTTTCGCAATTTCAATAATTTGCTGTTGTCCAACTGATAGCTCTCCTGCTAACATAGCACCTTTTACATGTAATCCTAGCTCCGCCAATTGCTGCTGCGCAATCGCGTTCATTTGACGAGTACGTAAAATACCTGTTTTCCCATACATTAACTCTTTACCGAGAAACATATTTTCAGCTACTGTTAAATTTGGCAATATGTTCAGTTCTTGATGTATAAATGCAATGCCGTACTCTTCCGCTTCTTTCGCATTTTTAAAAGTGCGTTCTTGCCCATCAATCGTGACTGTTCCACCATCTTTTGTATATACACCTGTTAAAATCTTCATGAGCGTCGATTTACCCGCTCCATTTTCCCCCATCAATGCATGGACTTCTCCTGCTTCAATCATAAACTGTGCATTCTTCAAAACAGGATTTCCACTGAACGCCTTTGAAATGTTTTTCATTTCAATACGCATTCTCATCACTTCCTTTTATTAAAAAATCACGCCTGCATGCAAAATTACATTGGCATAAGGCGTAGCCTCTCCTGTACGGATAATTGCCTTCGCTTTTTTTGTATTTTCTTTAAATTGTTCATGTGATACATATTCAAATGCTGGTTCTTTTAATTGCAGCTCAATCTCTTTATTTACTTCCGCATTATTGATAATGACTTCTTCTGCTAACGTCACTTTTTCAATTGCCATATCATCAGCTACAACTTGTAATACATCTAAAAAACTCGGCTTTCCAAGTTCAACAGCTAAATCAATTCGCTTTACTCCATCAGGAATCGGTAATCCGCAATCAGCAATTACAAGAGTATCTGTATGTCCGAGTGAAGCCAGGACTGCCGCAATCTCACTGTTTAATACACCGTGCTTTTTCATCCGACAATCACCTGCACTTCACGTACTCTATCTCTCGTCGGCATACCGCCTTGTGCCCCAAGTTTTGTTACAGAAAGGCCTCCAGCAATATTCGCAAAACGAATTGCTTTTTGAAGCGTTTCTCCTTCAGAAAGTGCAACTGCTAACGCACCATTAAATGTATCACCAGCTCCAGTCGTATCCACTACATCAACAGCAATGCTAGGAATATGTAGAATCTCCGTACCATTATGGAAACGAACACCGTTAGAACCTTCTGTCATCAATAGTTTATTTGGATATTTCGCCAGTAAATCTTCAATTGGTGATGTAAAATCATCTAATACAATGCGGCACTCATGTTCATTTGGCGTAATATACGTTGCCTTTTCTAATATGTCTTCTGATAACACTTGTGCTGGCGCTGGATTCAACATAACTGGAATTTTATGTTCTTCGCAAATAGATAGAACATACTTTACTGTTTCAAGCGGAATCTCTAATTGTAGAACAACCATATCAGCTTTTACGAGAAGATCTTTTGAACGATCTACAACCGATTCATTCACAAGAGCATTTGCTCCTTGTACGACAACAATACTGTTATCCTCTTCTGCTAAAACGATATGAGCAATTCCTGTCGTTCTATCTGTAACCGGTACCACATAGTCGATAAAAACACGTTCGTTCTCTAAATTTTTTCTAACTACTGTTCCGTAATCATCATTTCCTACTGCTCCAACCATTGCTACATTGGCACCTAATCTAGCTGCAGCAACTGCTTGGTTCGCCCCTTTCCCTCCTGGGATCGTATGAAATGCTTCACCAATTACTGTTTCTCCTGCTTTCGGCCGTTTCTTTGAAACAGCCACTAAGTCCATTGAAATACTACCTACTACTGCAATATTTGGCATCTGTTTCATCTCCTTACTTCGTTGTATTTCTTTCTATAATTTTAATCGGTAAACGATAGTGTTTCTCTTCCAATGCATTTCCTTCCATTTGCTCTAACAACAACTCTGTTGCAATTTTCCCCATCTCATATATTGGCTGTGCAACAGTTGTAATAGATGGATACATCATTTCTGTTAAAGAAATTCCATCGAATCCGATAATTTGTAAATCGTCAGGAATAGCCATTCCTTTTTGAAGTGCAGCCTTTACAATACCAATTGCAATTAAATCATTCCCAGCAACAATACCATCAATATGCGGGTATTCTTCTAATAATTCCATTGCTACACGCTCACTATTTGCTGGGTCAAATGTACTCTCTGCAATCATATATGAAAGATTATTTTGCGTAATGATATCTACAAAACCTTCAAAACGCTCATTCGCTGTACTTACATCACGTGGTCCACGAATATATGCAATATGTTTGCATCCTTTATCTATTAACAACCTTGTCGCATCCTGACTTCCTGCATAGTTATCAGCATATACAGTAGGAATACGCTCATTAAACATACGGTCAATCGCAACGACTGGAACTGATAAATTCATGTAATTTATACTATTTTGTGGATTCGTTGCTACAATAAATCCATCTACATTATTTTGTCTAAGTACATCAATGTATTGTTTCTCTTTTTCTAAACTTTCATCAGAGTTACAAAGGACAACTGTGTAACCTTGTTTATGTGCTACATCTTCTACGGCACGTGCAACTTCTGGAAAGAATGGATTCACGATATTTGGAACTACTAACCCAATTAAACGAGATTTTTTATTATATAAAGAACGCGCTACTGTACTAGGTTTATAATCTAGCATTTCAATTGCTCGTTCTACTTTCTTTAACGTATCCTCATGAACATATCCATTTTTATTTAACACTCTGGAAACGGTCGCAACAGATACTCCCGCTAATTTCGCAACGTCTTTAATCGTACTCATTCTCTTTTCTCCTCATTTCATGTAACCGTTTACAGAAAATAATATAACGCATTTATAAAAATACGTCAATCATTTCTCACAAAAAAGCTTTTAAGGTTATACTCAAAAAAGCATCGCCTAATGGCGATGCTTTTTCATTACGAATATGATACAGTTTTTTCTTGTTCTTCTACAGCAGGCTCTTCAGCATCTTTTTTACGATCCGACAGTTTAATTTTCTGTAAGAAAATCGTAAAGATAGCGCCTACTATGATAAATACTAATCCTGTTAAGAATACAGTATGAAGTGAGTCTACTAAAGAATTTTTCAAAATTGGTACGATACTGTTAGCAAATGCTTCTGGCATTTGTTTTAATGCCTCTGGACTAAATAGCATCGAATATAAACCTTGTGGGTCTGTATGAATCATATCTTTAAATTTTGTTACCATTTGTCCCGCTTCTTTCGGGAATGTATCTAATACAGGTACTAACTTATTTGTTAATGTTGTACCTGACGTGTTATTCATAATTGATCCTAAAATTGTAATACCGAATGTCCCACCGATTTGACGGAAAAACTGACTTGATGATGTTACGACACCAAGGTCTTTTTTCGGGAAGCTTTCTTGTAACGCTAATGTTAAAGTCGGCATTACAAGACCCATGCCTAAACCGATAACCATCATATAAGAAGTTGCAGTCAGTTTAGTTGTGTGCATATCCATCGTTGTTAATAACCAGAAACCACCAGCCATAATGAGCATACCTGCGATAATTTGTGGTTTTACACCGACTTTTAATACAAGTTGCCCACCAATAATACTCATAACAATCATTGTAATCATCATCGGTGTCATAATCGTTCCCGATTCAGCAGCACTTACTCCTACAATACCTTGCATGAAGAATGGTACGAACATAATCGCACCGAACATTCCGATACTCATAAAGAATCCAATCGCATTAAGTATTGTAAACGTACGGTTTTTAAAGAAATGCATCGGTAAAATTGGTTCTTCAGCTTTCGTTTCAACGATAACGAAACTAACGATACCAATTACAGCTAGTGCAAATAAACCGATAATTTGCCAAGAATCCCATGCGTAATCTTTTCCGCCAAACGTTAACGCAAGTAATAAACTTACAACACCGAGAATCATCGTAAAGATTCCAGCGATATCAATTTTAATTGGTCCCGTTTGTTTATGTGATTTTAATCCCATTGCGATAAAGACTGTTGCTAAAATACCAACTGGTAAATTAATGTAGAATACCCATCTCCAGTTCACTGCGTCTACAATCCAACCACCAACTTGTGGTCCAATTACAGAAGCAAGACCGTATAACGCACCAAAAATACCTTGCCATTTCGCACGTTCTTTTCCCGTGAACATGTCTCCAATAATAATCATAGCCATCGGCATCATAATACCGCCACCAAGACCTTGGATACCACGGAAAATAATTAATTCTGTCATACCATTTGCCATACCACATAACGCTGAACCAATCATAAAAATAACTAGCCCTGTTATATATACGTTACGACGCCCAAGTAAATCCGCTAATTTACCTGCAATTGGTACGACTGTCGTTGATGTTAACATATAAGCTGTTGTTAACCATGTCATTAAGCTTAGTCCGCCAAGTTCACCAACGATACGCGGCATCGCTGTACCAACGATTGTTCCGTCTAACGCAGCAAATAGCATCGCAATTACTAAACCAATTAACAACAACTTTCTATTTGTATTGCCTTGTTGCTCCATGTAATCTCCTCAATTCCTCTTATTTATTCTCTTTTTTCTCTTGTGTCCCGCAAATAATGGTTTCTAACTTTTCAAAGAGGCGCAACAAATCTTCTCGTTCTTGTAATTCTAATTGTGAAAAGTATTTTGCGATATGCTCATTACGAGCTGCCATCGCCTCTTTTACTGTATTTTTCCCCTTTTTCGTTAGCTCAATGACAACAACACGGCGATCATTATCATCGTGATAACGCTCTACTAACTCATGATCAATTAAACGGTCGATCATTACTGTAATGGCGCTCGGTTTTACGTACATTTTCTCCGCCAATTGTGTCGCTCTTGAAGCTCCGTAATGATCTAAAATCTTTAAAATATAAAATTGCGGTGGTGTAAGTCCTGATGCTTGCATTTGTTCCAATAGCTCTGTTTGCATTTTCTTTCCTATAGCGAATGTAAGAGCTTGAATCTTATCAATATGAGTCATATCATTTGGCATGTTATCCACCTCTTATTTAAACAATAAAATATTTAACGTATTTAAATATTAATCCCACGAACAAAATCCGTCAATACCTTTTATTCATAAAAACGTTTACATTTTTGTCACAAAGTTGTATAATTTTCGTCGAAGTTAATATTGACAGTCACGGAGAATCGGAGTATACGGCTATGAATCATAAAAAAGGGAACTTTTTTATATTTCATGGCCTTTTTATATTCTCTCTGTCTTAAACGCTTCCAATTAATTAGGGGAGGATTTTCATTTTATGTTTTTCACACAATTATTTAAACCTGCGCCCCATGCAGAACGCTTACCAGCTGATCGCATTGATAGCGAATACCGTAAATTACGTTTACAAGTATTTTTAGGTATCTTCATCGGTTATGCAGGTTACTACTTTGTTCGAAAAAACTTTTCACTAGCAATGCCATACTTAATTGAACAAGGCTTTAGTAAAGGGGAACTTGGGGTTATCCTTTCAGCAGTATCTATCGCTTACGGATTAAGTAAATTTCTTATGGGTATCGTATCCGACCGTTGTAATCCTCGCTACTTTTTAGCAGCTGGGCTATTTTTATCAGGTATCATTAATATTATTTTCGGCTCATTTTCTTTCATTACAACGAGCATTATACTTATGTTTGTACTTCAGTTTTTAAATGGATGGGTACAAGGGATGGGATGGCCTCCTTGTGGTCGTACGATGGTTCACTGGTTCTCTATTAGTGAACGTGGTACAAAAATGTCTATTTGGAACGTCGCTCATAACGTCGGCGGCGCACTTATGCCTTCTCTCGTTACATTAGGCTTATACTTCTTTGCAAATGACTGGAAAAGTATATTTTACTTCCCAGGTATTCTTTCAATTTTAGTTGGTATTTATGTATTAATTACGATGAGAGATACACCCCAATCTTGTGGATTACCGTCTATTGAGGAACATACTGGCGAATATCCATCAGGTGAAAAAGTGAAAGATCGCGAACGCGAACTTTCGGTAAAAGAAATTTTATTTAAATACGTACTAAACAATAAATTTTTATGGTACATCGCTATCGCGAACGTTTTCGTATATTTCGTACGTTACGGCGTTGTAGACTGGGCTCCTACTTATTTAGTAGAGGAAAAAAGCTTTACTCATAGTAGCTCACGTACAGCTTACGCTCTATATGAATGGGCTGGTATTCCAGGTACACTTCTTTGCGGATGGATGAGTGATAAACTATTTAAAGGACGCCGCGCACCTGCTGGTATTTTATTTATGGTCGGTGTATTCATTGCCGTTCTTGTTTACTGGCTAAATCCTGCTGGTCACCCAATCATTGATAGTATCGCACTTGTTTCCATTGGATTTTTAATTTACGGACCTGTTATGCTAATTGGTCTTCACGCACTTGACTTAGCACCAAAGAAAGCTGCTGGAACTGCAGCAGGCCTAACTGGTTTCTTTGGTTACCTAGGCGGAGCTACTTTTGCTAGCGCAGCTATGGGCTTTATTGTAGATGCATTCGGATGGGATGGCGGATTCATTTTATTACTTGTATCTTGCGTACTTGCAATGTTCTTCCTTGCCCTTACTTTAAATACAGGATCTGCAAAGTCAAAACAAGCTTAAACAAAATATAAATATGTAAACAAACATAAAAATAGCTCTTAGCGTTTATTCTATACGCTAAGAGCTATTCTTTATTTACAGCACTTTTCTTACTAGCTATAACAATCAATTCCTTCCCTACTATAAAATTAAAAAATTTGATGAAATACCTTTATTAATACAGCTAACGTAACAGATGCAGCAAATCCCCCTAAACAAATTAAGCTTACCCCTTGACTATATGATAAATTTTGAAATGATTTCATACCTTCCATCCTCCCTATCTCCCCTTTGATACTTTTATTTTACCAATGGGAAAATTTTCATAACATCGATTTTCCTAACAACAAACTTACAAATTTGTAAGTTAACATCTTTTCAACTTATATATCTAGTATTTCCACAAAAGGATGTCATTTATACATAAAAAAAGACCTCGGGTATCCCAAAGTCTTAGTTACGTGCTATTTCATTTTATTTTATAATCATTACTGGACATTTCACTCGTTTTGCTATTTTATGACTTACGCTACCAAGCATCATTTCTTGTAATGTATTTAATCCTCTGCTCCCAGCAATAACAAGATCTATATCCCCTGTATTTACATATTGAACGAGCGTATCACCAGGATCACCATGCAGAATCGTAAATTTATAAGAAATCTTCTCTTCCTTTAATAATCCTTCAATCTCTTTTAATTTATCTTTCCGACTAGCTGATATTGTTTCAAAATCTGTTTGTCCGTGTATAATATCTGATTTTGCTGTTCTATTATCTACGACATATACAATTTCAACATTTGCTTCTTCACTACATTTCGCAATATGTATTGCATGCTCCGCTGCCCGAAGTGCATGTTCAGAACCATCACATGCTAATATGATTTGTTTGTACATATGCTGAATCCCCTTTTCATTATCTTACTCGTATTATAATACAAAAGCCCCTTTTTTGTTTTTTAAAAGGGGCTAATAAATAGTATAAGATTAAAAAATCATAGTCCTTTAGCCAGCAATCCTTTTATTATAAGCCGCTAAATTTGTAACGAGCTTCGAACTACGTTCATTTAATCCCGTTATACTTACTTTTACACCAATCTGTTCATACTTTATGATAACTTTATCAATTGCGGCCACTGCTGAATCATCCCATACGTGTGCATGAGTAAAGTTCATTTCAATTTCTTTTACATCTTCATTAAATGAAAAAGCATTTATAAAATCTGCCGTAGATGCGAAGAATAGTTGGCCATGAATTTCGTATATTTTCTTATTTTCAATATATAAATGTTTCACGTGAATCTTTGCCATGTTGAATGCAAATAAAACAGCACTAATTACTGTCCCAATAATCACGCCTAATCCTAGATTGTGGGTGATAAGAACAACGAAAACCGTTACGATCATGACGAACGCATTTCCTTTTGGCACTTTATGAATCGTCGCTACAGAGTTCCAATCAAATGTTCCAATTGAAACCATAATCATAACTGCAACTAAAGCTGCCATCGGAATATGAACAACATAATCACCTAAAACAAATAGTAATACGATTAAAAATCCGCCCGCTACAAATGTTGATAAACGCCCTCGTCCACCTGACTTAATGTTAATAACAGATTGGCCAATCATTGCACATCCTGCCATTCCTCCGAAAAATCCAGCAACAATGTTCGCAATCCCTTGTCCACGTGCCTCTTTATGTTTATTACTTTCTGTATGTGTCATATCATCTAAAACCGAAGCAGTTAATAAAGACTCTAGTAAGCCAATAATTGCAAGCATAACTGCGTATGGCAAAATAATACCTAATGTCTCAAGTGTAAACGGAACATCAGGAATACTAAAGAACGGTAATTCTTTCGGTAAGCTTCCCATATCCCCTACTGTTTTCAACTGTAATCCACTCATAAGCGCAATGCTTGTCACAATAATAATTGAAATAAGTGTAGACGGCACAGCCGTTGTAATACGTGGAAATAAATATATAATTGCAAGTCCTAATGCGACAAGCGCATACATTTGCCAAGTTGCATTTTTAAACTGCGGCAATTGCGCTGTAAAAACTAAAATTCCAAGTGCATTTAAAAAACCACTCATAACAGATTTCGGAACAAACTTCATAAATGAGCTCAGTTTGAACACACCAAAAATAATTTGGACAATACCTGTTAATATTGTCGCAGCAAATAAATATTGCAAACCGTGATCTTTAACGAGCGTCACCATTAATAATGCCATTGCACCTGTTGCAGCTGAAATCATCCCAGTTCTTCCACCAACAAACGACATGGTAACCGCAATACAAAAGGCTGCGTATAATCCAACAGTCGGATCCACGCCTGCAATAACAGAGAAAGCAATCGCTTCAGGAATTAACGCTAAAGCAACAACAATTCCTGATAGCACATCCCCTTTCACGTTGGAGAACCAATCATTTTTTATCGTTTGAAACAAAATACCCCTCCTCTACTCTTCTATCATTTGATTTTCTCCATAAGAAAATCATGCCGACTGCACGAAGGCTATTATATAACGAGTAAAGGATATTGCGCTATGTAAAAGTTTCCTAAAAAAAGACGCTATCTTCGTAGCGTCTTTTCTCGTTTCATTAATGTCCACCGTGACCTTGACCACTTTCTTGAACAATCTCTAATCTCTCATCTAATATTCCTTGTGTTTCAAATGAAATATTACTCGTACTGCCTAAAAGGAAACCATGGTTATATGGTCCCAGTGTTGGGTCAGCTTTAAACTTTGGCTGAATACTAGCAAGGAAGTCATACACTGGTTGTGAAGCTTTACCTTCTTCTAATAATACAACAGGTGCGTGTTTACCCATATGTGAAAACGGTGCTCCTGCAATTGCTAAGT
Organism: Bacillus sp. EKM202B; assembly: GCF_011066025.1. Taxonomy (NCBI): domain Bacteria; kingdom Bacillati; phylum Bacillota; class Bacilli; order Caryophanales; family Bacillaceae; genus Bacillus; species Bacillus sp. EKM202B. Next base: position 69,395 of record NZ_JAAMNK010000018.1, read on the forward strand.
CTGGTGTTTCGCTTGAAACAAATGACAAACCGTGACCTGGTTTTGTGAATCCCCAGCCGAACTTTGTTTTTTCATCTTTAAACTTCGCAAATGCGATAGAATTTTCTAGTGGAGTCTCTCCACTAATACGCGTTACTTTCCCATATTTACTTAACTCTCGTTCTACTTCTTTTGAAACGATTTTCTCTGGTCCTAACACATATATATTCGCTTTATCTTTTCTCATCTTTAACGCCTCAATTGTCGCTTCTGGCACTTTATTCTTTTCTGTATAGAGTAGTGGCTCTGGCATATGAGAAATCCAGTTTACAGCTGGTGTTGTATACAAACGTCCTTCTTCTTCAGACGAACCGACAATAACGCTATTTGGATAGCTTCCTGTTATATCGGCATATTCTTTATCAACATCTTTAGCAAATATAGCTGGATCTGTTTCTTTTATTTGCTTTACTTTATATTCTTTTAATTGCTCAAGGATAGATGCACTTACATCCCCCATCACCATAATTTGTGTTCCATCTTTCGTTCCGAGCGGATTTAATCGTTTTATTTCTTTTAACGTCATTTCAGGTACCTTTTCTTTTTCTATAAATAAAATCGGCCCATTATTCGGATGGTGAATAAGATCCGCACTCGCAATACTTAATTGCCACTCATTTACTGGTACTAAAATAATAGCGCCTGGCTGATTCTCTTTATGCGTTGCTGGCCATATCGTTTGCGAAGTTAGTACTGCCATTTGCAATGGATCATTTGTATTTAATCTCGTTACGTTTTTTAAACTTGTCGTTAATAAATCATTCGATGCCCCTTTATTCATTTCTTTCGGCGCAGTTACCTCTTGATTCATTTTCATTTCCTTTTGCTCTGTTTTCTTCTCTTTTGTAGATTCATGGTTTTTATGGTCTGTATTCGTTTGTCCGCATGCAGCAAGACCAACTGCTGTAATTATTGTTATCCCAAAAATTCGGGTCATTTTTTTCACTATACCGCCTCCGTATTAATCATTTTTGAGCCAATATGATTACCTAAAATGTAATTTCAACTCCATAATAACAAGCAATTCTGAAGAAATTATGCAGACACATCATAATCTGCACCATTTCTTCATGATTTTGCATTACACTTTAAGTAACGATTATAAATATGGAGGGCTCTCTATGATTGATATACTACTCGTAGACGATGAACCGAGAATGCTTGAATTATTAACGCTTTATCTTACTCCAATCGGATATAACTGCGTATGTGCGACGTCAGGAGAAGAAGCTATTTTACATATAGAAAACCGAAACTTTAAATTTGTTTTACTGGATATTATGATGCCAAAGATGGACGGATGGGACACGTGCAAAAAAATCCGCTCATTTAGTAACGTTCCTATTATTATGGTTACCGCTCGTGATCAAACAGTTGATGTCGTCCAAGGATTAAAACTCGGAGCGGATGATTACGTAACGAAACCTTTCCATGAAGAGGAACTTTTCGCAAGAATTGAAGCTGTTTTAAGGCGCACAAATGAACATAAACAAATCCAATATCACGGCATTCTATGGGATGAGGCGAAGCACTTTGCTTCTGTATATAATGAAGAACTTCTTCTCACACCAATCGAATTCTCTTTACTCGGATTATTTTTACGCCATGTAAATTATGTATTAAGCCGTGATCAGCTCATTGAACGAATTTGGGGATTAAACACAAATACCGAAGATCGCACAGTCGATTCACATATTCGTAATTTGCGTGATAAATTGCGAAAAGCAAATTTCCCTATTGATCATCATTTAAAAACTGTGTACGGGGTAGGTTACAGGTGGGTTGATACCGAATATTTAGGAGCGAAACGATGAAGCGAATTTCTATTCAATTCGGATTTTATTTTTTAATTGTTACACTTTTAATCGAAAGCGTCCTCTTTGTTTTGCTCTATTATAGTCTGGTAAACAATAGAGTGAATGAAGAAATGACTGCTCTATTAAAACGAGGAAATAGTCATCGAGATGTACTTGAAAAATATTATGATAAACAAACAATCTCTCACGTTGCATTAATGGAGTCTGAAGCTGAAACTACTGTTGTTATTACAAATGCAAATAAAGCAGTACTAGCTAAATCTAACGAAATAAACACGACTATAAAAAATCATATTAGTGGAATGCAAACTCGAACCGACCATAACGGAGCTATTATAGAAAATCATTGGAAAACATCTAATTATATTTGTACAGTTAGCCCCATTGTAGTGGGTGGAAAACATGAGGGCTATGTGTACATGTTTCTTGGAACTGAATCAATTGAAGAGATGGTTAATAGGCTAACAAAACAATTCATTATTGCCGGTATCATCACATTTCTACTAACAGCCATCACCATTTTTCTATTATCCCGTTTATTAACAAAGCCATTGTTACACATGAAACATGCCACTGAAAAAATGAGTAAAGGTGATTTATCCGTTTCATTAACGACTACTCGAAATGATGAAATTGGTGAACTCGCACAATCTATTCAAACGCTCGCAAATGATTTACATTATATGAAAACGGAAAGAAGTGAATTTCTAGCAAGTGTTGCTCACGAATTACGTACACCTTTAACATACGTAAGAGGTTACGCTGACATTGCCTTAAAAGACAGCACACCTCCTGAACAACGTTTACGATATTTATCTATAATAAAAGATGAGTCTGATTATATTACGAACTTAGTTCAAGATTTATTTTCACTCGCTCAAATGGAACAACATAACTTTTCTATTCAAGTAAAGGAAGTACATTTACACACTTTCCTTACTCGCATAGCCGAAAAAGTAAACGCCATGTATAAAGAAAGACACATTAAAGTTTCTTTCACTTGTCCTCCTACACTGTTAGTCAACTTAGATGAACAGCGATTCGAACAAGTGATAGTGAACATTTTAAATAACGCTTATAGACATTCAAAAGAGCATTCTCATATCAACATTTCTGTTACAGAAGAATATAAGCATATTTCCATCACCATTGAGGACGACGGTGAAGGTATTCCCCCTGAAGACCTCCCTCACATTTTCGACCGCTTTTATCGTGTTGATAAAGCAAGAACACGATCTACAGGCGGAACTGGTTTAGGGCTATCTATCGTAAAAGAAATTGTAGAACTACACGGCGGAAATATTATTGTAACGAGCGAAGTCGATTACGGGTCTTGCTTTATAATTTCATTACCATCTATAAAGAAACAAGACTACCATCAATAGTCGTGTTTTTTTATCACTTTACTTTATAATATAAATTTACAAATTGCCCAAAACGTTTCGTATCTGTTAAAGTTAAATTGATTTCCGGGTTCTTGTCTTGAAATAACGGAACTCCAGAACCTAATATATGCGGTGTAATCGTGACAACATATTCATCAATTAGATTATTCTTAAAGAACTCTCTTAATAAACTCCCTCCACCAACCATCCATATTTTAGATCCTTCCTGCTCTTTCAACCTTTTCGTAAACTCCACTACATCTTCATTTACAAACTCCACGTGTTCGTTTGAACCTTTTTCCGAGTTAGAAAAAACATAACATTTTTTATCTACATACGGGAATGTTTCCGTATGCTCTACTACATAATCGTACGTTCTTTTTCCCATAATTATTGTATCAATCGTTTCGTACATTTCTGTATAACCGTTGTCTCCCTCTCCTTCCGTTTCCATTAACCACTGTAAATCGTCATCTTCTTTCGCAATAAATCCATCTAAGCTCGCCGCAATAAATAAAACAATTTCACGTGACATATTTTTTCCTCCTTACGTTTCATCTTGATAAAATTATGATGTAAGCAATATACTAACAGTAAAACATGACAATTAATGTCATATTAAAAAGAAACAGGTGGTATATTTGTCAAAAGCTAAACGCTTATTAGATATTCTTATATTTGCTTCTGCGAAAAAAACATTTACAGCGCAAGAAATAGCTGATGAATTTAATATTTCCGTTCGTACTGTTCATAGATACATTTTAGATTTAAGTGATATGGGGTTGCCTATTTATGCTGAACAAGGTCGTAACGGAGGATATAAAGTATTAACGAATAGGGTCATTCCGCCTATTTTATTTACCGAAGAAGAAGCCGTATCCATCTTTTTTGCTTTTCAATCTTTAAGCTACTATCGAGACTTGCCTTTCAATACAGAAATCAATTCTGTTACTCATAAACTGTATAGCTCTCTTCAAAACGATGCGAAAGCGAAAGTTGATAAAATCCGCTCTTATATCGCCTTTTGGAATCCTAAGAGAACAATTGATACACCACTTTTAAAAGAAGTGTTAACAGCGGCTATTGAAAATAAAAATTTACACTTTCAATACGAATCTAAATCAGGGATAAAAACAAAACACGTTCACCCTATCGGTGTATATGCTCACGATAGTTTATGGTATTTGCCATCCTATGACTTTAGCAGGCAGAAAGTATTACTGTATCGTGTTGATCGTATTCTTTCTATACTATCCACGGAAGAAAACGAAGATACTTTTATGAATTTAGAAGAATGGTTTGCCTCTAACTCTAACGTAATAAACATTCCTACTCAGTTACATGTTTTACTCACAACCGAAGGCGTACGCCAATGTAAAAGCGTTCCTTACCTTGAAGAGTTCATTGAAGTAAACGAAGATGGGACGGGGTATATACATTCAACAATTGATAAAGGTGAAATTCATTTTATTACGCCTTTATTTTATAGACTAGGAAAAGATGCAAGAGTTTTAGAACCAAAGGAATTAATAGATGGTCTACGTATACGTGCGAAAGAAATTTTAAATATGTATGAAAATTAAAAAGCTGCTAAATATAAGCAGCTTTTTAGTCTAGTTATTCCTATTGTTTTATTATTGGCGAATATCGAACCACCAACGATTTTTCGCATTCATATTCTCCGTCCCACTAAACCCACTGTAACGGAAAGCATCAAGGAAAATTGAATCTAGCTTATCCTCATCTACAAAATAACCTAAGTTAACTTTTACCGTTTGTCCTGGTCGGATACTGCCAATATTGTAAAAGCTTTTCCCTTCTCCGTGAGGTTCTAAATAATCAACTTCGCCTGTCATAATATTTTTTTCCGCAATTCCATCTCTTTCAGCGTAGTTCCATGCATTACCTTCAGATTTAAGCAACTTTATGGATGGATGCATATAAATTTCTTCTGTCGACTTTTTCCCAATATTTTTCACTTTTGTTGTTAAGTAAACAAATTTAGGATTAACTAATTTTGATTCTACTAGTTTATCAATTGAATCTTTACCATTTCCGAGTTTATATTCATCCCGTCTGTATGGTAGCAATTCTCCTATCTGATTTAAAGCCTTATTCTTGCTTAGTATTTCTAAGCCAAGTTCATTAAAGTTTTCTTGTTTAAAATCTTTGATTGAATCGAAGACTTCAACTTTTTCTATCACATATTCAATTTGGCTGTTATCCATGATTATAGTTACTGGAGCCTTTTGCCCTATATGAAATAGTCGTTTGCTATCTTTTTTCAAAGGAATCACCTTAGTTTTTTTAGGTTCATCTGCTTTGCTAAAACGATTTTCATCATATTCTACTATATGTGATGCCTTTTCTTTTGACGTAGGCTCAAGTGAAATGCTCCCTAACACTTCCATCATTTGTTCTTCGTTTATATCGGATCCAATATAACTCTCTAACATAATCCCTTCTTTCTCAAAAAAGAGAAAGACCTTTCTGTCAAACATTACATTGTTGTTTCCTGTTTCTTTATGGACAATTACTGCTTTCCTACCATTTATCTCTTTTTCTTCGTAACTTTTCGAATACAGAGTTTGAAAATCTGTATTTTCCCCTACCCTCCGAAGAGCGAATGAAAATCCCCCCATTGCGTAGTTATCTTTAAATGAATATTTCATAGCACTGTCATCAATTGCTTCCATATTTTCTGGCAATTTACCAATCTTTAACTTATACCACTTATCACTCTTTTTCGAATCCTTATTTGTTACTGAAACATTTACTTCATAATTTTGTTTTTGGACAATCATATTATAGACTTTCACTGCACCAAAAACGGTTGTCGGCATACCAATCAATAAGCAGGCAGCAGCGATTAACATACGGTGTCTTTTACGCTTTTTCTGCGATTGTCCATCTTTCAGCTTCATTTCCTCCATAAACAATTTCTTTTTGCGCGTATATGTATGTGAAAATTCATGTTGTTCTTCGAGTTTATCAAAATCATCTAAAGCAATCTTTTCAGCAAGTTCATATATTTCTTTGGAGTTCTTTGAATTCGTCATGTTGTATACCTCCTATCATATTTTGAACTCGTTTTCGAGCGCGTTCAAACTGCTTACGGACATTGGCCTCCGTTATCCCCATGACACTTGAAATTTCTTGATACGTTAAGTTATAGAAGACTTTGTACTTAAACACCTGTCTGTTCGATTCATTTAACTCTTTTAGCAATGTATCAATTTGAACCTCGGACATTAGACGTTTTTCCCACTCTTCAATATTTTCATCTACTGCTTCTATTGATTCTCTTTCATATTCTTCTAAAAATGTTTCATGTCGTTTATTTTTCCGGTAACTATCAATCGCCTTATTTTTCGCGACCCTCAAAGTGTAGCTTTTAAGCTCTTGAGTGTTCAAGCTATGGAGCTTTTCCAAGTTCTTATAAAGAGTAATAAACGTCTCTTGAACTGCATCTTCAGCCTGCTGAATATTATTTAAAATAGAATACGCTACATAATAAACTTTTTGTTCGTACAACTCGTATAGCTCTTCCATCTTTTCATAATCGTTGTTTGTAACTTTCATATAATTCCTCCTCTCATTCTATATAACGAATGAGCGATATACTTTGTGACACTGCAGCATTCTTTAATAGATAAAATTTAATAATAGAATAAACAAAAGCCCAATTTCTCTATTTTAACTGAGAAATCGGGCTTTTGTTTATTAGAATTTTCCTGACTGTCCCCTTAAGAATATCACTCTTACGCCTTTTCGGGATGCAGTATGTTCTCTATCGCTTCTTTTAACAATGTCTTTGTTTCTTCAAAGTTATGATTCTGTTTTTCTCCAGGTTGTACCGTATAAAACTCGGCAAACGAGCGCTCTTTATATCTCGGTACGACATGCATATGGTAATGCGTTAACTCATTAAAGATTCCACCATTTTGACAAATTGTAACTCCATCTGGTTTATATAATGACTTAATCGCTTTTACAATAAGCTTAGAAGCATCCATAATCGATTTTGCTACAACATCATCTAATTCGTCCACTTCTACAACATGATGCTTTGGCACAATTAAAATATGTCCTGGATAGAAAGGGGCATGATCTAAAAAACATGTTACATATTCATTTTCATATACTTTATATATTTTTTCCTCTTTGTTTGCTAATTTACACCCTAAACATTCCATTAAATTTCTCCTCTTTCTAAAACATAAAAACGTGAGAGCCGTAGTCTCACGTTTTTATGTTTCACTTGATTAGTTCAATCGTTTCCGTAACCTTTATACTATCTTTTACAGATTGAACAATCGTACAATTTTTCACTGCAAGCTGTAACGCCTTGTCCAACTGCTCTTCTGTAATGTTTTCTGCTTTAATTTTATAATGTAAATGAACACTTTCAACTGGTTTTGATAATGCTTCACTTCTACCAATGTCAGTCTCAATTGTAAACGTATCATATGTAATACGTTTCTTTTCTAAAATTGTTCGAAAGACAATTGCACTACACCCTGCGATAGAAGAAACGAGTAATTGTAACGGTGAATACCCGTTTTCTTTTCCAATCGCTAATTGACCATATGATAAATCTGCCTCTATATCATCGTGTTTGATTGTTAGTTTCATTTGTATTTTCCATCTCCACTTTCATCGGTTTCTGCCGTTTCTTACTCATATAATAATATATGTAGCAGAAAATGATAAATGGAATACCACAGTATAACGCCATTCTTTGTTCAGGAATAAACGCTAAACTAATAACAACGATGCTATTTGTAATTAAAGCTAAAATTGGAACAATCGGGTATAGTGGTGTTCTATACTTTAAGTCCTCTAACTTTCCTCCACCTTTTATATACTGACTTCTAAAGCGAAGTTGCGATAGAGCAATAATGATCCAACTTGAAACAGCCGATAAACCAGCTATCGATAATAAGTACATGTACACTGTATCTTCTGCAAGGAAACTTGTGAATAGAGATAATCCAGCTACCGCAATCGTTACGACTAGCGCTGTAATTGGAATACCACGTTTATTTACTTTTTTGAAAGGAGTTGGTGCCATTCCTTCATTTGCAAGTGACCATAATATACGCGTTGCTGCATATAATCCTGAATTCGCTACAGATAATAAAGCAGTAATAATAACGAAGTTCATAATATCAGCTGCATACGGAATACCGATTTTATCAAATACAACTACGAATGGACTTTCAATTACGCCTGCTTCTTTCCAAGAAATTAATCCTACTAAAATCGTCATTGTTAAAATGAAGAATAACATAATGCGCCATACTGTATTACGAATTGCGCGTGGAATTGTTTTTTCTGGATCTTTACTTTCTCCTGCTGCAATCCCGATTAACTCTGTTCCTTGGAATGAGAAGTTAACCGTAATCATTGTAAGTAATACGGCAGCTAGTCCATTCGGGAATAACCCGCCATCGCTTACGAAGTTAGAGAAAAGAGGTGCCGCTTCTTTTCCATCGTATGGTAAAAATCCTAGTAATGCACTACCACCAAGTAGAACGAATGCAATAATTGTAACTACTTTAATACTAGAGAACCAAAACTCTAATTCAGCGTAACTTTTCGCTGAGATAGCGTTTGAAGCATATAAAATAACTCCGAATACGAGACACCATACCCAAACATCAACAGTTGGAAACCATCTTTTCATCATTAAACCGATCGATGTTAATTCCAGTCCTACTGTTACTGCCCAGCCAAGCCAATATAGCCAGCCGATCATAAAGCCTGTTCCTGGTCCAATAAACTTCGTCGCATACTTTTGGAAAGACCCTGAAACTGGCATTGCTACCGTTAGTTCTCCAAGACAAAGCATTGTTAAATACATAATAAATCCGCCCACTAAATATGAAAGGATGGCACCCCCTGGTCCAGCCTGATTAATAGTGTAACCTGAACCTAGAAAAAAGCCAGTTCCGATTACACCACCAAGTGCGATCATAAATAAATGTCTACTCTTCATCGTACGATGTAATTTCTCATTTGTTGGTTGCTGCATCTTAATCCTCCCCCTACAAGTACCCCTATCTCTTTTTAAAATTTTCTGATAATAAAAATATACACGAAAGCGATTACAATTTCTATATAAAATTAACACTTTTCTGATAAAATAATATAAAAAATCGAATTATTGCAAGATTTAGATACTATTTAGAGGAAAATAAGGAGAAACAAGGAAAAAACCCTTACATATATTGTAAGAGTTAACGAAGCTCTAATCTTCTCGATAAAATTGATAAACTATAATTCACTATAAAATACATACAAGCCACTACTATAAAAGTCGGAATCATATAATTTACATTTTGCCCGCTAATAATTTGAGCATTATGCATAAGCTCTGGCAATGATATAACAACTGCGAGCGACGTATCTTTTAGCAATGAAATAAACTGACTAACAAGCGGGGGGACCATTCTTCTTAATGCTTGCGGCAAAATAATATGCCAAAGCGCTTGCACATACGTTAACCCTGAAGACCTTGCAGCCTCAATCTGCCCTTTTTCGATAGATAATAGACCGCTTCGAACAATTTCAGATATCATTGCCGCTTCAAATATTGTTAAAGCAACAATTGTAGCTGTTATAATTTCTAACTTCAATCCCGCTTCTGGAAGTGCAAAATACGTAAAAAATATAATTAAAAGTAGCGGTAAATTTCGAATCACTTCCACGATAACTCCTAATATTTGTGAAACGACAGGTATTTTCGTATAGCGCAATATTCCTATTACACTACCAATAATAAAGCTAAGTACAATTGCTACGAGCGCTACCTCTAACGTTATAAGTAATCCTTTTAACAAAAAGAGGATATGATCACCTGTTATTGCTCCTTTAAAATCCATTTATACCGCCTCCTTTGCCAAGCGTTTTTCTAAATAACGCACTAGCATACTGAGCGGAATTGTTAATATTAAATAAAACATCCCGACAAATATATACACATCGAACGTAACAAATGTCTTCGTTGAAATTAAATCTCCTTGATACATTAAATCAGCACCAGCAATAATTCCAAGTATTGAGGAGTTTTTAACTAAATTGAGAAATTGGTTTCCTAAAGGGGGGATTACAATTTTCATAGCTTGGGGTAAGACGATATAATACATTCCTTGCACATACGTTAATCCTGAAGAACGCGCAGCCTCCATTTGCCCTTTTGCCACTGATAAAATGCCAGCGCGAATTACTTCCGCAATAAACGCTGCAGTATATACGGTAAGCGTAAGTGTTCCTGCTACAAAACCATTTAAAGTAATTCCTATTACAGGTAAAGCGAAATAAAATATAAATGCAATTAATACGAGTGGAATATTTCTTACAAACTCTACAAAAGCGGACCCCACCCAATTTAAAATACGAATCGGTGCAATACGCATTACCGCCAAAATTACCCCTAAAATAAAACTACCTATTAATGCGATTACACTAGACATAACCGTATATTTAAATCCTTCTAAATACATATCAATGTTATTCGTTAATATAGAAAAATCAGGCACATATTCTCCCCTCTTTCTTTACAAGAAGAGGATGAGTACTCTCATCCTCTCACTCTTACTATTTATCACGAGAAATAAAGTTTCACTTTACTTCTCTTGTTTTTGACCGATCCATTTTTCATATAATTTGTCGTACTCTCCACTCGTCTTCATATCTTTTAGTAAGTTATTAATCTCTTTCGTTAAATCATCTGCACCTTTTTGTACTGCAATTCCGTACGGTTCATCCGTAAAAATTTTCCCTACAACTTCATAATTAGCATCTTGTTTTGCCATTCCGTAAAGAATCGCATTATCTGTCGTTAAAACATCGCCTTTACCTGCTTTTAACGCTGTAAATGCCTCACTATAATTTTCAAATTCTAATACAGTCGCTTCTGGTGACTTTTGACGAATGTTATTTGTAGATGTTGAACCTTTTACCGCTAACACTTTAACGCCTTGTTTTATATCATCAATGCTCTTAATATTACTTCCTTTTTTCACAAGTAACGATTGTCCCGCTTTAAAATATACATCTGAGAAATCCACTTCTTTTTTGCGTTCTTCCGTAATAGTCATTGTTGCGATAATTGCATCAATGTCACCATTTTTCAGTAGTGGAATACGCGTTTTAGACGTTACTTCTTTTAATTCTAGTTTCTTTTCATCTCCGAGGATTTTTTTCGCAAGCGCCTTTGCAACATCAACATCAAATCCTTCTACCTGCCCTGTTGAAGGGTTTTTCAATCCAAATAAATTCGTATCATTCTTCACCCCAACTACTAATTTCCCACGCTTCTTAATTTGCTCTATGGCCCCGCCTTGCTTCGTATTCGTTTCTTTCGCCTCATCTTTTTTACTCCCGCACCCGGCAACGACAAGTACGAATAAACATGAGAATACGATTAAGGTAAACAACTTTTTCATTTTAAGCATAAAATTCCTCCTCTAATGATTTAACACTCGGCTTAAAAATAGACGCGCCCTTTCTTGTTCTGGGTTTGCAAAAAATGCTGCTGGTGTTGTATCCTCAATAATTTGGCCCTCATCCATAAATAAAATCCTATCTGCTACTTCTCGCGCAAATCCCATCTCATGCGTGACGACGACCATCGTCATTCCTTCTTTAGCTAGCGTTTTCATAACGTCAAGCACTTCTCCAATCATCTCCGGATCAAGAGCAGACGTAGGCTCATCAAACAGCATAATTTCAGGCTGCATCGCAAGTCCCCTAGCAATCGCTACCCTTTGCTGTTGACCTCCGGATAATTGATGCGGGTATACATTAGCCTTTTCCGGGATTCCTACTTTCTCTAAATAAAACATCGCTGTTTTCTCAGCTTCCTCTTTTGAAACTTTATTTACTTTAATAGGCGCTAGTGTAATATTTTGAAGAACCGTTCTATGTGGATATAAATAAAAATGTTGAAAGACCATCCCGATATCTCGGCGTAATTCATTCATATCCGTTTTCTTATTGTGTACCTCTGTATTTTGTACAATTAATTCCCCATCTGTAATTGTCTCTAATTGATTTATACAACGAAGCAATGTACTTTTCCCTGACCCTGAAGGTCCAACAACTACTACCACTTCACCCTTTTGTACTTGCAGATTAATATCTTTTAAAACTTGGAAGTCACCATAATATTTATTTACATTACGAAACTCAATCACCATACTCCCCCCTTCCTCTAACAAAGCATGTACATTCTTTTTATATTCAAAAATAGGCAAAAAAATAACTTTCAGCTTCATTTTGTCCATAAAAAAAAGAGCAAAGGTCGTTCCCTTTGCTCCTTCGTTCCTATCCTATTAAGATACTTCTTCTTTTTTATCTTTCCCATATTCATGCTCCCAGAAATCAGCATTTTTAATTCCTAATTCCTGCGGATCAAATACTGGATCTTTCCCTTCTTTTTTCTGCTTTTCATAGTCTTTTAAGGCGATCAATGCTGGTTTTTGTAGTAGTAAAATCGCGATAATGTTAACCCATGCCATAATTCCTACACCGATGTCACCTAAAGCCCACGCTGTTGCAGCTGTTTTTACACAACCATAGAATACGACTCCTAAGAATACAAACTTTAGTACGATGGACATCCAAGGACGGTCTTTATCACGATTTAAGTATGCAATATTCGTTTCTGCAATGTAGTAATACGCCATAATTGTTGTAAATGCAAAGAATAATAGCGAGATTGCGACGAAACCGTTTCCAAATCCAGGTAAAACAGATTCTACTGCTGCCTGTGTATAACCAGGACCCGGCTGTGCACCGTTTAATTTATTGACGATAAAGTTTTTTCCGCTTGCATCAAATACGTTATACATGCCTGTAATAATCATCATAAATGCTGTTGCTGAACAGACGAATAATGTATCAATGTAAACGGAAAATGCTTGTACTAACCCTTGTTTAGCTGGGTGTGATACTTCAGCAGCTGCCGCCGCATGTGCCCCAGTTCCTTGCCCTGCTTCATTGGAATAAATACCACGTTTTACTCCCCAAGAGATTGCTAAACCAATAATCCCACCAAAAGCTGCTTCTAATGCAAATGCACTTTTTAAAATTAACATGAAAGCATCTGGTAACTTTTCAATATTCATAGCTACAATTACACAAGCTACTAAAATATAACCAAGCGCCATAAACGGCACTACAACTTGTGCTACGTTAACAATTCGCTTAACTCCACCAAAAATAATAAGCGCTAATGCCGCTACTAATACCGCTCCAGATACAGAAATATTAATACCGAAAGCTGTTTCCAAACTTACAGCAATGCTATTTGCCTGAACACCCGGTAACAGCATCCCCGTTGCAAGAATTGTTGCCGCAACGAATACTAATGCATACCATTTAACTCCTAGCCCTTTTTCAATGTAATAAGCCGGACCACCACGGAATTGCCCTTGATGCTTCGTCTTATATATTTGTGCAAGTGTTGATTCTACATAAGCAGAACCTGCTCCTAGAAAAGCTACCGCCCACATCCAAAAGACAGCTCCTGGACCACCAAATGCAACAGCCGTTGCAACACCCGCAATATTTCCTGTTCCAACGCGCCCTGATAATGAAAGTGCTAACGCCTGGAACGAAGAAACACCAGCATCCGATTTTTCTCCTTGAAATGTAAGCTTCACCATTTCTCCTACATGCCTTACTTGTAAAAACCTCGTTCGAATAGAAAAATATAAACCTGCTCCTAAACATAAATAAACAAGTGCTGGACTCCAAACAATATTATTGATCCAACTTACGATTGCTTCCAACATTCCCCCTCCTCATTTATAAAGAATATTCAGAATATAAATAAAATTATACGTGCATACCGAATCTATAACAATATTATTTTAATAAAATAAACATATTTTTGTATAAAAAAACAAAGTATATATTTATTTTATATACTTTGTTTTAACATGAATGTATTATATATTCACAATCGCTTCTCTTTTTATAATTCTTTCATAGAGTTGTTCAGCTAATTCTCTGAAATGATCTGGCATATCTTTCCCTTTAAATTTCTTTTGGAGCGTGCCATACAAACCTATATCACGTAAACGTAAAAATAAAGGTAACGATTCATACCAACTATCCGCCAGCCTGTGCTCATATTCGTACCCTTTTCTTAACACTTGTAACTGTTTACGAGCGAATGTCGTCTTTTCTTCCACTGTCCACGGTGTAAAAAGAACAGAGTAATAAAGAACCATTGCCAAATCATGAATGAAGTAATTATAGGCCGCATCATCAAAATCAAAGATTGTTAACTCTTTTCCATCATAGTGAAAATTGCCTGGATGAATATCACCATGCATAAGGCCGAATGTTTCTCTTTCAATTGGAAGAGCATTTATTTCCTCCATTAATACAGCTGCAATTTCTTTCACGTTCTCATCTTCTAATTCATTAACAATACTACTTTCATCCTCTTCCCACGTATCACGGTAGTCAGTTTTAGGGTAATTCATTGTAAGGCGGTGCAATTGTCCAATCGCTTTTCCCCACGCTTCAAAGTAAGCATTTCCCCAATATGGCGATCCTTCTCCTTTTACTTGCTCACCTTTTGCGTATGTAAATAAGGAAGCAAAAAAGAAAGTTCCATCCTCTACTACAATTTCTTCTACAAGATTTTGAGATGTTGAGTAAAGAGGTCCCGCTACCTTTGCACCGTTCTCCGCAACATATCGTAAAAAATCTAGTTCAGCCTCTACCTCTTTTTTAGAACGATGGGAAGAATGCGTTAAACGTAATACGTAATCTTCATCACTATCACCCTTCGCCTTAAAAATGTAATTTTCAAAATCTCCAAGTGGCTTTTCTTCCACCGTTACATGAAACAAACTTGCAGCTCTTGTTAAAATCTCTTTTGTAAAAACTCGTTCTACAGCTATTTCCATATGTATCCCTCCTATATATCTTCTTAATTCGACATAAATGTTAGAAGTACTGCTATGAATGTGAAAAGTACCGTTATGCCTACTATAAAAATGCAATCTCTACACATAAAGAAATCTAAAAACAAAAAAGGCTGATTCACTAAATCAACCTTTACACTATTAAAAATACTATTTCTTAATTCTTCATCAATTCATTCTTATATATAACATTTACCTTTATTTCTCTTCACCGTTTGTCTGCATTGAATTGAAGGTCCAATTTAATTTCAATGAATCTCCTTGAAATACATTTTGTTCTTCATCATTATCTACAAATGTGAACATTACATAGAAAGTATCATCATCACCAGGAGCAAGTCCATTTCCTTCTCGGTCTACAACACCTTTTTGTACAAGATCAGGAATACTTCCATTTTGCGTAGCTACCTTTAACTCAGATAATGTAGTAGACCAAATTGGAACCTCATTTTTATCCAAATTCCATAAGAAATCAACACGGATATAATCACCAAAATCAGCATTTCCATTATCTCCTTTAGCATCAATAACACTATAATCTGTAAGAAGTTTCACGTCTCCTATCGCTAAGGTTCCTTTGTTAACTAATTGAAAACCGCGCTCCATTTCATCACCCGGTTTAATATTGTCGACATTAATAACAACTTCAGGATTAACACTCAAATCTAAAGTACCCGCTGCAAACGCGTTTTGTGATACTTCTTTATCACTAAAATACGCATATGTTCCCCCACCAATTAAAGATAGACCAAGCGCTGCAGTTACAACACCCATACCAAGTTTTTTCTTAATACTCATTTCACAAGCCCCCCTATTTTAAAGTTCAAACAACAACCTTATTTTCATCCCACAAACAATATTAATTAAGCAACTACCTTGTCCCATAACGAAAGCAAACTAGCTTTAAACTATTTTCTTCATGTACTCAAATAGCTATTTTTTAAATAACCGGTAATGTTACAGTGAATCATTACCGGTTCGTTGTTAGCAAAAACCATTTTTTCTGTGTTCATTGCTTTATCGTTTAGTTTCCCTTAGAAGTATATCCCCTTATTTTTTTGGCTCTAAACCAATCGAGCGTAAGATTTTCTCTAACGTCACTGGCCCTACATTTTCTTTCGGTTTCTGATTTTCTTTAGCATCTGGACCCTTTTTCAAGAAGTTTTTCTCGATAAAACGAATATCTGTTTCATCTACAACACCATCTTGATTTATATCTCCATCTTTTACAGATACTTTTCCTTTTCCATACGATAAAGCTGCTATTCTAGCATCTTGAATATCTACCATTTTATCGCCGTTTACATCACCTGCAAGGTTATCATCCATATCAGCTCTAAAGTTTTGTCCCACTAATTCTCCGTCTTGCATTTTCCCTATTTTGGTTGTCAGTTTACTATTTAAATGACCTGGCATTTCTACGAAAATATCGTATTCTTTATCGCTTACTGGAACACTATGAATCTCAAATTGCCCATTTTCATTAATCGTTCCTGTATATTTCTTTCCATCCTTGCCAACTGCGTACACTTTTGCTCCTAGTTTTGTATAGTCTTTCTTACCTAAATACCCCTCTTCATTCAAGAAAGCTTCCGGGCCAATATATCCTGTAACCGTTGAATGTTTCGAAACAATAGCAAAAGATTTATCTTTAAACGCAGGAATCTCAATGCCTTCAGATGCACCAGCTTTTGTATAAGAGAACTTATCTACTCCAAATGCAGTTAAATCATTAAAGTATTCATCGTTCGCCATCTCGAATGTAACATCTAAAAATGGTGTATCTCCATCTAATCCTTTAAATTCTTTTCCTTCCAATAATGCGCCAACTTTCACCTTGTTTTCCCAAGCTCCTTCTTCACTTATCTTCGGATCTTCTAATTTAAGGTTCAGTCCATGTTGTTTTACATATTCCGTAAGTGCTGGATTTGGTTTCACATCTGTAAATTTAAATAGCTGCTTGTAATAAGGAATTTCAAATGTACCTGACATAAGCTGTTTTACATTATTAAGATTCAAAGTTAACGTAATTTTCTCTCCTAATTTGATTTTATCTTTGTCATAACTTGGAACAGCGTATTCTGTCCCTTCCTTTACAAAGACGTAATCTTTATATCCAGTTGCCATATTCCCCGCAGTTGCAAGATCATATCCAAATAATTTTAGATTTAACGGCTCGTTTATTTCCTCTGGAAGTACTCCAAATTTAAAATCACCATTTGCTTGAATTGTATTCAGCCAACCTGATGGAAAGGCTGAGTTTTGATAATATACAATTTGGTTCGCTTTTTGATCATACTGCAAGCCTTTTGCCTTTAATGCATCTACTGTAGAATCATAAATATTACCATGCACCCATAATGCACGCTGGCCGTCTTCTTCTTTAAACATAGAATCATTGACTTCGTGTATACCAGGTTGTACATCCTTAAATTTCATTTCAGGTATTACATTATCAATGATAATGCTATCGCCTTTTGTATAAGATTTTCCTTCTTTATCATATCCAACGAAGTTCAATTCGTAATCTCCATCAGGCAACATAACAGGTTTATCCGCAATTGGATGAGCTGGATCTCCTGTGAATGGAAGTACATACCCTCCCATACCAGAAAACATCATATATTCAACATTCGGTGTTAGACTACTTGCATTAAGTGTACCAACGACTCCTAATGCCTTCCCTGTCTTTCGGTCCTTCACAACTGCATCAATGGTTTCAAGAGGACTATTTAATTTAAATGTCAACGGCGAACTTGGTCTTTCCATAAATGGATGGAATTTAGAAGCATCTGTTGCCATTGCATCTCTCAGTAAATCTACAGACGCAATCCCTTTTTCTGTGAATTTAACTGCAAATGGTACTTGATATACTTCTTTTTCATTGTTTTTATTTGAAATATGAATATAGCCCTCATATCTACCAAATTCAGCGTTTTCTGGAATGATAATTTCAGGACTAATTTCCTCTGATGCACCAGGAGCTACTTTAATAGAATCTGGTACGTTTAGCTTCACACCATTCTTCGCTGCATCTTGCACACCTACACTTGTAGGTGAAAATTCCACCTCTAATTTAAACTCTTTCCCATCTGTTTTACTGCTGTTCTTAATTAAAACTTTTCGACTATCTTTAATAGGCCCATTTTCAATTTGATTTTTATACCCAAATGCAATAGAACCTGTTTTTTCTTCAATTTCTACTTCTTCATCACCTACAACGTTTGATGTTTTATCAACAACCTCGATAGATGTATCTGCATGAACTGCACGATATGCATCAATTCGCCCTGAGCCCACCTCAAATACAGAACGCTCTTCTTTTAAGTCAACTGCGGTATTCATGAGTGCTTCTTTTACTTCAAATGGACTATAGTTTGGATGTTCTTGTAAAATGAGTGCCGCTACCCCTGCAGTATGAGGAGTTGCCATAGAGGTACCTGACATACGTCCATACGCTACCGGATAATTTTCTCCATCTTTTGGATCATTAATATATTCAGGAACAGTTGAGAAAATAGACACACCTGGTGCTACAATATCTGGCTTAATATCATCTGTCTTAGTTGCAGGACCACGGGAGCTGAAATCAGCTAAGTGATCTCCCTCTGTTTTTATATTACTTAGTTCCCCAAACGCTAACGACACATCTCCTTGTACAGCTTTTGCTTGTAATTTCTCACCATCTACTTTTGTTAGGCGGAACGATGGAATAGATGAAGTACTTTCCCCAAGATAACTTGTAATTTCACCATCTACATTGTTATATACGATTACCGCCTTTGCGCCTGCTTCCTTAGCATGCTTAATTTTCTCATCAAATGTAATCTCACCGCGTTGGATAAGAGCTAATTTTCCTTTTACATCTTTTCCTGTAAAATCATCTGATTTCCCGAGCCCTGCATATACAACTGATACGGATTGACCTTTCAAATCTTCAATCTTATCAGTAAAGCTTTTTCCAAGTAGCATCATCTTATCCACATGTAAATCACCTGCATCGACGGAAAACGTTGGGATCTTCATTGCAGCGTCACTGGCTCCAACTGTAATTGGAAGTGCCGCTGCACTAGGTGATCCAATGGTACCTTCTTCCGGACCACTATTACCTGCCGCTACTACTGTAACAACACCAGCTAACATCGCATTGTTTACTGCCACAGAAGTAGGATATAAAGGATCATTAATAGACGCACCTAGTGATAAATTGATAACATCCATATCGTCTTTTACTGCTTTATCAATCGCAGCAAGAATACCGCTTGTTTGTCCGCTTCCATACGGACCTAATACGCGATATGAATATAAGTCTACATCTGGAGCGACTCCCGTAACCGCGTAATCAACATTATTCTTTTTGTCTGCAGCGATTGTCCCAGCTACATGAGTTCCATGGGATGTATAATATGCACTTCCATCATAAATTTCAGGATATCCCCCAGAATTTTGCCAATCCTTATACGTTGTCTCCATTGGATCAGCATCATTATTAACAAAATCCCATCCTTTTATTGAGTTCGGATCTATTTTACTTGAATCTTCACCTTGTTTTGCACGATATCCTTTATATGCATCTTTCAAATCCGGGTGGTTGTAATCAATACCTGTGTCCAGTACACCCACCTTAATTCCTTTACCTGTTATTTTTTCAGCATGCAGCTTGTCCACACCAATTTGTGGTACGCTATCTGCCATTTTTGGTTCAACAGCCGCCTTAGCTGTTTCTTTCGGTAAATCAATTTTAACCTCATGATCTTCCCATACGCGCTTAACAATACCAGTGCGAACTAAGTCTTCAATCATATTCGCAGGCAACGAAATCGCCACACCATTAAAAGCACTCTTATATTCTCTTGTTATTTTGGCAGATTTAAAATTCTTCCCTTTATCTTTATTCTTTTGAAGCTGTTCAAGCTCTGCTTTAAATCCTTTATGGGATGCCTCTACCTTTTGTTCCGCATTTGAAAGAGCTAACTTTTTCCCTTTAGCCGCTTGTTTTAACACCTCAATCTTACTAGGTGCTTGCTTAAATTCTATAATCACATTCACATTATTAGGACTTGCTGTATTGATACCTGGTGAAATAACAAAACCCGGTTTTGTATCTAACGTTTTCAAAGCATTACGTTGTTCCTTTGTAAGACCTTTCAAGATAGCATTTACATCATCAATTCCAGTTAAATTAGATGTATTTACCTCTTCAGCTAATACGTTATATGGAATTCCTTGGGACAATAACATTCCAACTGTTAGTGTTCCAATAAGAACCTTTCCAAATTTCCCTCGTTTCATATTGCATCTCCCCACTATTAAAATTATTTTTCTAACCAAATTGCTTCTTAAGCTCCCATTTAGCATTGAAAATTCTATTAATCTTAAACTTTTATTTTGCATCATTAAGAATTTTCAACACTACTACCATCCCTATATAGCTAATCACTTACTTTACTCTCTCTATAAAAGCCCCCCATCATTTATTTTCAATAAAAGATTTTCACAAAATGAATTATTAATAGGATTAAAATATAATTCTATATTTATTATTTCACGTTCTGACTTTTCTGAAAATTGAACAAAAGGAGTATCTTTTTTCTAATGATTCTATACCTACATAGTACAAAAGAACTATCTTGCTCTTTATTCTTTGTAATAAAGAATAAATAAACATGATAGTTCTTTTAAACATTTCTTATTTAATCCAACGGAACCAATTGATTTCGAACAGCATAAATCACCGCTTGCGATCGACTTTTCACATTTAGTTTTTTAAAAATTTTATTGATGTGAATTTTAACTGTTTTATCACTAATATATAGAGCTTCAGCGATTTCTTTATTACTAAGTCCCTTTACTAATTCAAAAAGAATTTCCTTTTCACGTTCCGTCAGTTCATTTTCATTTGATTCTAATTTCATTTTTTGCTGATGATATGTAATTAATTTTTTAGTCATACGCGGATGAATAACTGAATCCCCTCGATATAACATCCGAATTGCTGCTACTACCTGCTCCGATGATGAATCTTTCAATAAATAACCATCAGCACCAGCCTGGAGTGCATCCATTAAATATTCATCATGCTCATACATTGTAAACACAAGTACTCGGCAATTCGGATAATTTTTTTTCACCAACTCAGTAGCTTCAATCCCATTTTTCCCCGGAAGATTAATATCCATCAAAATACAATCTGGTCTGCATTCTTCTACTTTTCCCAATACTCCGTCCCCAGAGCTAGCTTCTCCAACCACTTTCATATCAGATTCATCCTCTAGTATGTTCCGAATTGCGTCTCGTAAAAAAGCATGATCATCCACTACTAATATTTTAATCATTTTACGCACCCCTTGTTTGTGAATCTGGAATTAATAGTGTAATTTTTGTCCCTTTCCCTACAGAACTATCAATCTGTAAAGTAGCCCCTAATTGTTCAGCTTGTTCATTCATATGTAATATACCATAATGTGGCTCATTCTTCGTTTTAACCATAGACTCAAATAGTGAAAAACCAACCCCATTATCCTTAACCCTTAAAAGCACGTGCTCACTTTGATAGCTAAGTAAAACATCAGTCTTGTCTGCTTGTGCATGTTTTACAATGTTTTGCAAACTCTCTTGTAATGTATCAAAAATAGCTCTTTCTTTTGAAAAGCTAAGCGCACGTGCATGACCTCTTTCATGATATGTAATATCTAGTTCATATTCTTGTTTTAAAGACTTTATTTTACTTGCTATCGCCTGCTTTAGCCCTAATTGTTGTGTCGGATATGGTTTTAAAGCATAAATAGAATAGCGAACTTCTCCTAAGCTTCCTCTTAAATCTTTTATACTTTTCTCTACTATTTGTTGCATATCTATTGGTTTATCACGATATTTTTTCTGCGCGGATTCTAGTTGATATATCACCCCTGCCAATGTTTGCGCAATACCATCGTGAATTTCGCGTGCGATTCTATTTCTTTCTTCTAAAATCATTCTTTTTTCCTGTTCAGAAATCAATATCCTTGTTTTAACTACGTTAGCTAATTGATTAGAAAACGTAGCTAAAGACTGTACATCTTCCGGGAAAAAACCCGCAGTTCTACTTTTCCCTGCAACAAACATTCCGACTAGTTCATCATTTACAATAAGAGGAAAATATACAAGGGAGCGTATGACACTATCAAATATTTCATCCCCAGGAGCCGTACCAGTTTTCCAATCATTAAACACAAGATTTTTAGAGATTTCTTCAAATGACTCAAACTTATCTGAATGATCAGAAATATCTAGGTGAACTTTCCCATCTTTCAATAGGAGATTCCAATTTCCATCATCTTTTGTCCATATTACATATGCTTGTATTCCAAAAAAACCTTTAAGTGCTTGTTTAATATGTTTTAAGTTTCCTCCGGTTAATCCACGACTAATTTCTGTCGTAATAAGAAACAGCTCATATAATCGTTCCTTCTCCATCCTTATCCGTACAGAAAAAGAGCTAATAACTGAAATTGCTACAAGTGGAAAAAAGAAAAACAGTACTGTAATCTCATTTACTTCCACACTATATGTACTAATTAATACATGCATCAAGGCCGCATAAGAGAAACCAAAAGTTTCGCAAAGGAATACCGTTACAGTTTTTTTATACCACTGATAGATTGAATATGGCTGTGGAAGGAGTATCATTAACAAATCGTAAAAGCGGTTGTTGAAAAAACAAAAAAACACGCAAAATAATAACAAAGATATTAAATTTTCATACAGAACTGACATATCTATATTGTTAATTAATAAGTGCATACATTTATTTGAAAACCATTCGGCCAAGATCAAACTAAGCGCATGCTGAGTACTATTAAATAACATTCTTTGTATTGGTGAACGACGATGCAGGTGAATAATTAACGTTACGAGTACAATAGCAATAATAGTTATATGGATTCCAAACTGCCAACTCATAGCGTAAATTATGGGAAAGGTAAGCGAGCTCGTTCCTCTCCAAAATCGTACAGGAAAATACTCTGCAATCCCCATAAATATTAATAACAATATTAGTATTGTTGAATGAGAAGGGATTTTAATTTCAAGTAAAGATATAGTTATAGTAATCAAACCAAGAAAAGAAATAAAATAAAGATAAGAACTAGCAATCTTTTCTCTTATAAAAATAGAATTTACATCCTTCAAAACAACCCCTTCTTTCTTTATAAAACTTCATTTTCTCTATTATCCAATAAAAAACCGGCACTGGCAAAATGGAAGAACCTCCACTAGCCAATCACCGGCTGTGTACTGCACCTAAAAAGGCAAGACACAATACTATTATTATAAATCGATTTTCTTAAATTTCCTATTCATCGAATGATGTAATTATATGTGCCGCTAGGTTTACCCTCCTATAGTACAAAAGATTTATATCAACACCGCTAATCTAATATATACTTTCTTTCCATCCCCTACTTTTCATTTTCTTTAGTATAAAAGATGACGTAACATAACTTTCAAGCTACTTATTTTCAAATAATCCAAGCATAAATTTCTCACAAAAAGCAAAAATTAACAGAAGCGACTTTATTCTAAAAGAGGTGGAAATTATGACAGAGCAAAAAGAACAGCAAAAGAGTGAAAATCAAAAGCATATGTTTCCATCGCTTCCGGAAAATATTAATTACATTGAAAATAAACTCTGTCATTCAGATGATATAAAAAAATTAGATATCCCTTTTCAAAACGGAAAAGGAACGATTATATATATCGAATCTTTAGCAGACCCAAATTTAATTCATCAATTAGCTCTTGAGCCATTATTAACTCGATCGGATCTGTCTTTAGATAAAGCTTTTGCCACATTAAATATGAAAAAAGAAACAAATTTAAATTATAGTGTGCAGCTTTTATTACAAGGTAAATCTTTATATTTTCATGAACACGTCGACAGTTTTTGTATTTTCGAAACAGCTCTATCTTTAAAGAGAGATATAACAGAACCTGATAATGAAGGGATTGTCCGTGGACCGCATACTGGTTTAGTAGAAGATTTAGCAACCAATTTAGCTTCTATTCGTAAACTCATAAAAAGTCCACATGTCGTCGTTAAATATTTCACACTCGGTGAAGAAATGCATACGAAAGTGGCAATTGCTTATATGCAAAACATAGCTAATGACGATCTAGTTACAGAAGTAAAAAGAAGGTTAGAAACGATTAAGACAGATGCACTTATGCCTCCAGGATATATACAAGAATTTATAGAGGATACGTCTTTCTCACCCTTTCCGCAACAATTAAATACAGAGCGTCCAGATAGAGTCGCAGCAAATTTAATGGAAGGACGAGTCGCTGTTTTATCTGATGGAGATCCAACTGCACTTATCGTTCCTGTTACGTTATTTGCTTTCTATCAATCACCAGATGATTATAATAACCGCTGGATTGTCGGTTCTTTCATCCGAATGATTCGCTTAGTCAGTTTCTTGATTGCCTTTCTCTTACCCGCTATATATATCGCAACAGTTGCTTTTCATCCTGATGTGTTGCCGCTCGAACTTGTTTATACGATTAAAGCTTCATTAGAAAAAGTGCCACTTCCTCCTATTTTTGAAGCTCTCTTAATGGAATTAATCTTTGAATTATTACGGGAAGCTGGTATTCGCTTGCCAAGCCGAGTTGGACAAACAATCGGTATTGTAGGTGGTTTAGTAATTGGTGATGCAATTGTAAAAGCCGGTCTCGTTTCTTATACAATGATTATCGTTGTAGCTTTAACTGCAATCTCATCTTTTCTTGTTCCATCAAATGATATGAGTTCCGCAGTTCGGATTCTTCGTTTTCCGTTAATGCTCCTTGCTGCCATATTCGGCTATGTAGGAATATCATTTGGTCTCATTATAACTTTCGTTCATTTATGCCAGTTACATTCATTTCATACCCCCTATCTTTCTCCTGTTGCTCCGATGCGGATAAAAGATATGAAAGACTCTTTTGTACGACTACCAATTTGGTCGTTTTGGGAACGACCACATGATTCAAAACCGAAAAAAATGCAACGACAACATGTAACGAGAGAGGATGAGAACGGTGACAAACACGCAAAGTAAAATTTCACTTGTTCAATTTACCTTTTTCGTTATTCAATGCCAAATCGGAGTTGGTATACTTTCTCTACCAAACCGTCTTCACCCAATAGCGAAAGGTGGCGGATGGATTTCTGCTCTCATCGCTGGTCTTGCAATTCAACTTATTATTTTACTTATGTGGCTTTTCTTAAAACGATTTCCTGATGCAGATATGTATGAAAGTGTTTGTATGCTATTTGGGAATAAGTTTGGAAAACTATTAGGTTTTGCTTATGTTTTTTATTTTACCCTTATCGGTATGACGGTTATGTTAAATGCTTGTAATGTCATTAAAGTTTGGATATTACAAGCAACTCCTTGGTATGCCACCCTCATGCTATTTACAATAGCTTGTTGTTACATAGCTTATAATACGTTCAAAGTCATCGTACGGTTTTACGTCATGGCTTCTATTCTCATTTTACCAATGGCTCTTTTAATTGCCCTAGGGCTTACACGAGCTGATTTTTCTTACATTCTTCCAATTACAGAAGCCGGATGGTGGAATATTATTCAAGCATCAAAAGAAACCATTACAGCTATGTATGGTTTTGAGATTATTCTTATCGCTTTCCCAAAAGTAAACGGGAGTTCTGTGGCAAAACTGAAAGCAATTTCTATCGCTAATGGATTTGTAACTCTTTTTTATACTTTTACTGTTTGGATTTGCTTTGTCGTATTTAGTCCAAAACAAGTTGAACTTATTCCAGAGCCAGTTGCTTACTTATTGCGTTCTCTGCATATTGGGATTATAGACCGCACCGATTTACTATTCATCCCAATATGGATGATAACTGTTGTAGCTTCTATTGCTAGTTATTACTGTGCTGCTTCTATAGGAATTGGACATATCTTCAATCTGGCTAATCATAAAAAGGCTGTTCCAATCGTTGGTATTATTGCTTTTAGTGTAGCCCTATTTATAGATACACCTGAAGAATTAAAAGTAATTGCAACTTTTACTGATAAGTTCACGTATATTTTCATAGTTGTCCTCCCTCTTTTATTTCTACTTTATTCAGTAATAAGAAATAAGAAAGGAGAACAGTATGTTCCAAAAAAGAGTTAAATTACTTTTTATATTATGTACTAGTGCATTCCTTTCTGGCTGTTGGGATCAAGAACCATTAAGAGAAGCGAGATTAGCTTATAGCATTGGATATGATATTACGGAAGAAAATAAACTTCAGCAAACGCTTGAACTCGTAAAAAGTTCAAGCGGAGAGCAATCTTCATTCGAGAATGAAATACATTCAGCAAACGGGCATAACATAAGGGATACAAGCGACGCCCTAAAAAAAAATGTGACTGGGAATATTCGCTATTTTAAATATGGTGTTCAATTACTAGGAACCAAAATTCTAAAAAAAGGTATACTCCCCTATTTAGATGTCAGCTTTCGGGACCCAACAAACCCAACTGCTTTAGTAAAACTTATTGCAGTAGATGGTGAAACATCCGAGATACTAGAAAAAAAGAAGGTAGGAAATTTACTAATTGGAGATTTTCTAAAGAAAAAAGTGAAAAGCTTAGAAGATATGAGTGTATTTCCAAAAGAAACTTTAGAAACAGCTGCTACAAAAATGTTAGATCCCGGTAAAGACTTTACCCTCCCTTCTATAAAAATAAAAGGAAAAGAAGTAATTACAAACGGGTTAGCTTTATTTAACAATGATAAATTAACTGGGCATTTACCTTTGAAACAATCTGTTTTATTCGTATTATTAACCGGAAAAATGGGAACTAGTGCCCGTATAACCCAAAAACTTACTAGCGATGAATCAGAGAAGACATCTGATTATTTAACAATGGAAGTTAGTAATCGAAAGTTAAAGCGAGACTTAAAAATAACAACAGATAAAAAAGGAAATGTATATGCTCACATTAAGCTTCAACTAAAAGTTATAGCCCTTGAGGCTCCAAGAGATAATATTTATAAAATGGGAGAACGAAAAAAACTAAATAAAGACTTATCGAAACAACTTACGAAAGAAGCGAAAAAAATAACAAACAAACTACAAAAAGCAAATTGTGATGCTTTCGGTATCGGAAGACATCTTATCGCATATCATCCTGAATTATGGAAGAAAAAAAATTGGAATAAAGATTATGCAAAAGTAAAATTCAAACCAGAAGTAGACGTAAATATTTTGTATAGTGGTGTCTTAAAATAAAAGGTTGTATGCCGCGTGGGCATACAACCTTTTATTTCGTATATCGATATATAATTGATTCATATGGTCTTAAGTTAAGTTTTGTAATATCCTTGCTGGAATCTTTATAATTCGACAGTAGTACTTCTTGTTTCATTCCATCTAATTGAACATGGGCTGGTACAGAATACGTTATTTCTTCTCCATAGAAGTTATTAATAATAAGTAATACTTCATTATTTACAGTACGTGTATATGCCCAAATCTTAGGGTGATTTTCATCTAAAATAGCATATTCTCCTTCTGTAATAACATCGTAAGTTTTTCTAAGTTCAATTAACTTTTTATAATGATAAAATACAGACTCCTTATCTTGTAATGCTTTCTCTACGTTTATTTCTTTAAAGGTTTCAGCTACTGAAATCCAAGGAGCACTTGTTGTAAAACCACTATTCACCTCTTCATTCCACTGCATCGGAGTACGAGAATTGTCACGAGATTTTTGTTTTAAAATCCCTATAATCTCTTCTTTTAATAAGCCTTCTTCCTGCTTTATATCATATATATTTAACGATTCCACATCCCGATACTGCTCGATGGATTCGAATTTAGGATTCGTCATACCTATTTCTTCTCCTTGATAAATGTAAGGCGTTCCTTGCAGCATGTGCATAGCTGTCGCTAACATTTTCGCAGATTCATTTCGGTACTTCACATCATCACCGAAGCGTGACACGATGCGAGGCTGGTCATGGTTACACCAGAATAATGCATTCCATCCCCCGCCCTTTTGCATTTCAATTTGCCAGTTAGACATAATTTCTTTTAATTTAATAAAATCAAAATCAGCTTTCGTCCACTTATCACCATTCGGATAATCTACTTTCAAATGATGGAAACTAAACGTCATACTCAGTTCATTGCGCTCAGGGTTTGAGTATTTAATGCAATTATCAATTGTCGTCGATGACATTTCTCCAACTGTAATTACCTCTTTCCCTTCAAATACATTTCGATTCATCTCTTGTAAATATTCATGAACACGCGGACCATCCGTATAATATTTACGTCCATCACTTGTCGCAGTACTTCCGTCATCGCTTAAGAAACGTTGGTCTTTTGAAATTAAGTTAATAACATCAAGGCGGAATCCAGTTACCCCTTTACCAAGCCAAAAGTGCATCATATCATAAACTTCTTCACGAAGCTTTTCATTTTCCCAATTTAAATCTGCTTGTGTCTCATCAAATAGATGTAAAAAATATTGCTTAGTCTTTTCATCGTACTTCCAAGCCGATCCACCAAACTTAGACTGCCAATTATTTTTTTCATCACGCCAAATGTAATAATTGCGATATGGACTATTTTTATCTTCTTTCGCTTCTTTAAACCACTTATGCTCCGTCGAACTATGGTTTACAACGATATCAAGCATAATTTCAATGTTACGTTCTTTCGCTTTTTCTAGAAGCTCTTCAAACTCTTCCATCGTTCCGTAAGATGGATCAATGCTATAATAATCACTTACATCATACCCATTATCATTTTGTGGTGATTGGTATATCGGTGTTAACCAAATATAATCCACTCCGAGTTCTTTTAAATAATCTAGTTTCTCTGTAACTCCTTTTATATCACCGGTTTCTTTATTGTAATAACTATTAAAGCTCTTCGGATAAATTTGATAGACTACACTTTTATGCCAATCCTTCATGTTTAACTTCCTCCTACTTCTGTTTAACTCTTTTCGCAAATAACCATGTTAACGTAAATGGGATTACAACTGCGATAATCATTCCTACAATAAACATTGGAATCGATTTCGGAATGATCGAAATAAATGCTGGCAATCCGCCAATTCCGATAGCCGGTGCTAATACACCATTTAATGTAATGAATATTGCTGCCACAGCAGATCCTATAATTGCTGCATAAAACGGGAATTTATTTCGTAAGTTAACACCAAACATCGCTGGCTCTGTAATCCCAAAGTACGCGGAAATTGCTGATGTCGATGCCATACTTTTATCATTTTGATTTTTAGAAATCCAGAACATTGCAAGTGCCGCACTACCTTGCGCAATGTTAGAAAGAGCAATCATCGGCCAAATAAATGTACCGCCGTGCTGTGCAATTAATTGTAGATCAATTGCAATAAACATATGGTGCATACCTGTAATTACAAGCGGTGCATATAATGCTCCAAATAATACTGCTCCAACTACTGGTACTGTTTCATATACGCCTACTAATCCAGCTGTTAATAAATCTCCAATATGACGTGTAACTGGACCGATAATTCCTAATGCTAATACACCTGTTACAACGATTGTTGTAATTGGTACGACTAATAATTGAATTGCATTTGGTACATGTTTCTTTAAGAAAATCTCTACTTTACTCAATACAAATGCTGCTACTAACACCGGTAAAATTTGACCTTGATATCCTACCTTTTCAATTTGGAACAATCCTAAAATATTGAAGTACTCAATATTTTGACCCTCTAAGCCAGTCGCTGCTTTTCCATAATCCCAGGCGTTTAATAAGGCCGGATGCACAAGCATTAAGCCCATAACAATACCTAGTATTGGACTACCACCAAAACGCTTCGTTGCTGACCAACCGACAAGTGCTGGTAAGAATACGAATGCTGTATTGGCCATCATATTAATTAAATCCCAAAGCCCACCTAAATTCGGATAAACATCTAATAAATTTTTACCATCAAAAAATAAGTCCTTTGCCCCTAATAAATTGTTAATCCCCATTAGTAAACCAGCTGTTACGATTGCTGGTAATATCGGCATAAATACATCTGAAAATACTTTTACAAACTTTTGAGCTGGATTTAACTTTTGATTTCCAGAATCTTTCACGTCAGCCACTGTCGCTTCCTTCATACCTGCAAGCGTTATCAATTCAGCGTAAACACGATCTACATCCCCTGGACCAATTACAATTTGAAATATCCCAGCATTATGAAACGCTCCCTTTACTAATGAAACAGACTGTAATTTATCATTATCTATTTTACTTTCATCTTTTAAAGCGATACGGAGCCTCGTTACACAGTGCGCAGCTTGTTCAATATTGTCTTTCCCACCAATATACTGCAACACTTCCTCTGCTGTTTTTCGATAGTCTTTCCCCATATTCCCGTCCCTCTTTTCTTTTTTTGATACCGTTTACACTTACATATTAACTCGTATACATAAGTTAGTCAACACTCGTATATACGAGTTGCTGTTTTTTTTATAAAAAAAAGATGAAACATTATTTCGTTTCACCTCTTTACTTTCTTCGCGCCACATCCGAAAAGTGAAAAATATCTAAGCGGTGACGTGATTCCGTATATTCGAACTGACTCCCATCATATAAATGAGTAAAGTTTTTCACAACGACAACATAATCTGTGCCATTTAAATCTAAATACTTTCGGTCATCATCTGTACACGGCTGCACTTCAATTACCCTTTGCGAATAACTAATATGTAGCCCTAATTCTTTCTCAATGTATTTATAAATTGATGCCGTTGCAATTTCTCTCGTTAATCCTGGAATAAACTCAGATACAAAATGATTTATATCTAAAATTACTTTTTCTCCATCAATATTTCGTACACGTTTAATATGATCTATTTCTGTTTTTTCTTTCACATTTAATAATTTTGCAACCTCTTTTGTCGCTTCTTCTTTCTCCATTTCCACGACTTCTGTAATACAATGACGTCCTAGACGCTCATTTTCTTCTTGAAAACTTACAATGCCACCGAAGTTAAACTCAATATTTTTTCGCTTTAATACAAAAACACCTTTTCCATGAATTTTTTGCACATATCCACGCTCTTGCAATAAATCTACTGCTTTTCTTACAGTACCTCGGCTTGCCTCATACTGCTTCATTAATTCTGTTTCTGATGGGATTTTGCATCCCTCTTTTAATTGCTTATTATCAATAGACTTACTGATTTCTATATAAATTTGCTCATACTTACTCATCATCTACAATAGCCCCTTGTCACCTTCTAATTCTATATGTATTATACCATGCTACACTCTTCTGCCAATCTCTCACTTATTTTCCAGTCCAAGAAAAATATAGGTAAATATTTAATCTCTAAAACGTATTTTTATAAAAATTTTTATATTTTTCTTTTCATTCAAAAAAACATGTAGTATACTAACTTCAAAATCAGAGGAGAAAGGGAGCAAAGAACTATGCTTACTTATACAACAATTGTAGTTACATTTGCACAAAAACATCATCATCATACGTAACCCTTGAAACCTAGCGGAAAAATTACGCGTAGGTACAAGGGTTATTCCCGTTGTACCTACGCTTTGGCGAAGAGCCATGTAGGTATTTTTTATCTACATGGCTCTTTTTTTATTGCCAAAAAGCTAGTAAAAAATGATGTTTAAGCAAATCTTACTACAAAGGAGTTAACAAAAATGGAAACGAAAAAATGGGGATTATGGGTTTTAACAGCTTTTGTTATCGGGAATATGGTTGGCGGTGGCGTATTTATGCTCCCAGCAAATTTAGCACAAGTATCAGGTCCAATGGGTTCTACACTCGCATGGAGTATTACAGGACTTGGCGTATTTATGATTGCACTCGTATTTGGAAATTTAGCAATTCGAAAACCAGAATTAAAAGCAGGACCACAAAGTTACGCTCAAGCGATGTTTCCTTCAAAAAAAGCAGGTAAAGTTGCAGGTTATAGTATGGCGTGGGGATATTGGGCTGCGAACTGGGCTGCAACAGCATCTGTTATTATTTCTTTTGCTGGATATTTATCAACATTTTTTCCAGTTTTACAAAGTAAGCAAATTCTCTTTTCAATAAATGGATTTTCACTAGAACTAGGAAAAGGGTTAACTTTTCTAGTATGTAGCCTTATGTTATGGGGAATTCAATATATTCTTTCTCAAAATATTGATCGAGCTGGAAATATGAATCTTCTTGCTACCATTGCAAAAATTATCGGATTTACAATGTTTATTGTGATTACATTATTCATTTTCAACGCCTCTAATTTCGGAGACGGTCAAACATTTATGAATGAAGCTGGACAATCCATCTCGTTAGGTGGACAAATCAATTCAGCTGCTATTGCAACACTTTGGGCGTTTATCGGCATCGAATCAGCAGTTATGCTTTCTAACCGCGCAAAATCACAGCGTGATGTAAAAAAAGCTACAATTTTCGGCCTAATTATTGCTCTTATTATTTACATGTCAATTACTTTACTTACAATGGGAGCTCTCTCGCAAGAAGCTTTAAAAGAGTCTCAAAAACCATTAGTAGACGCATTAAATTTAGCAATCGGCAATAAAGGCGCATATATAATGGCGTTACTAGCACTTGTATCTTTATTTGGATCTACTGTTGGCTGGATTGTTGTTAGTTCAGAAGTACCTTACCAGGCTGCCAAAAATGGACTTTTCCCTAAGTTTTTCAGTAAAACAAATAAAAAGGGTAGTCCTTCAAAATCATTATTTATTACAAATGTGATGACACAAATCTTCTTATTCTCAACGATTTCTGGCACTGTTTCAGAAGCATATAATTTCGCTATCGTTGTAGCAACATTAGCTTATTTAATTCCATACCTTGTTTCTACTCTGTACCAATTTAAATTGGTTATTACAGGAGAAACATATGATATAATGCCAGGATCTCGAATAAAAGACGGGGTTATTACTACATTAGCATTTGTATACTCTATTTGGGTTATCAAAACGGGAACTGCTGATTTAAAAACGTTCTTCTTAGGAATTGGATTGTTTATATTAGGTCTTATTCTTTACCCCGTATTAATGAAAAACTCACAAAAAACGAATTAAAAAAAGAGAAGCTTTTAGCTTCTCTTTTCTATTAAAAATCCGTAATTAACTTTTCTTTTAACTCTCCTACGGATAAAGGTTTTGCATAATAAAATCCTTGTACATAGTCACAGCCCATGGATTGTAATAAACTTTCTTGTTCTACCGTTTCTACCCCTTCAGCAACTACTGCTAAATTTAAACTATGGGCAATTTCAATAACAGATTTTACAATCGTTCTTTCTGGCTGTGCATGATCATAATGAAATTCACGAATAAAATTACGATCAATTTTTACGATATCAAGTGGCAATTGTTTTAAATAATACAATGAGGAATAGCCAGTTCCAAAATCGTCTAAAGCAATTAATACGCCCATACTTCTTAATTCTTGTAATGTAGCGATAATATAATCAAAATGGCGAACAGCAATACTTTCCGTTATTTCTAAAATTAAACGATTCGGAGGAAAACCAGTTCTCCTTAAGATGCTACGTACAGACAAAATAAAACGCTTCTGCATTAATTGTTGTATGGATAAATTCACAGATAACCTTAATCCTTCTTGGTAATCCGGTAATGTTTTAAACAGGCGACACGATTTTTCTAATACCCAATCTCCTAATTTTATAATAAGTCCAGATTCTTCAGCTACTGGAATAAATTCGCTTGGTGAAATAGGCCCTTCTTCTGTCATACAGCGCACTAAAGCCTCAATGCCAGTATATTTCTTCGTTTTCAAATCAATGATAGGTTGTAATACTACATCTAATTCTTCATCACGAATTGCCTTTTGCAAAGCAAACTCGATTTTCATTCTACGATTTATTTTTGCACGTAACTCATCTGTAAAGAAACACGCCGCATTTCTTCCCTGTTCTTTCGCACTATACATAGCTAAATCCGAATTTTTCAATAGTGTTTCCACGTCTTGTCCATCTTGTGGATATGAACAAAGTCCTAGACTAGCTGAAATGTATACTTCATGACCTTCAAGCATAAATGGTGCCTGAAAACATGACAATACCGATGTCGCTAACTGCCGCATCTCATCTTGTGTATGTTCATTTGTTAACAGCACAAATTCGTCGCCACCTAGCCTAGCCAGAACATCTTTCTCTCCTAACACATAATGCAACCGTGAAGCAACTTCGCTTAAAAGTAAATCTCCTATCATATGACCTAACGTATCATTTACTAATTTAAAACGATCTAAGTCAAAGTATATTATGCCAAATTCCTTTTTCCCTGCAATCAGCTCATTAACAGTCGTTATTAGCTGTAATCGGTTCGGTAAACTCGTTAAAGCATCATGATATGCAAGTTCCCTATAACGGCTTTCACTCAATCGTAATCTCTGTTCTGCTTCTTTTCTACTACTAATATCATTTCGAATCGCGATAAATTGATACGGCTCTCCTTTTTCGTTTAAAAATGGAACAATTGTGGTTTTAACCCAATAATATGTACCATCTTTTGCTTGATTTTGGATTTCACCTCTCCATACTTTCCCATTCAAAATACGCTTCCATAAGTTTTGAAAAAAAGTTTTCGGATGATATCCTGAATTTAAAATACGATGATCTTTTCCTATTAACTCTTCTCTTGTATATTTGGAGATTTCACAAAACTTATCATTTACATATGTAATAAGACCTTTTCGGTCTGTAATTGCAACAATTGAAGACTCATCTAATGCTAACTTTAAATCTCGCAATGAAGAGTCATATAATGCATGACCTCTTTGTTCTAGCATGCTCATCTCTCCTTGCTTCCTATCTAACTAAAACACAACTTGTTTCTTTTCATAGAAATAGAGATATTTCATTTTCTAATAATAACCCTTTACATACATCACATTTTGAATTATGCCGATTAAAATAACATAATATTATTTGTAAAAAAAAGCAATATAATACCGTTCCAATTATAATTAGTAGCTTCTCATCTCCCTAATTAGCTTGCCTTATTATACCGCATTCCTTTAACTTGCTCTATGCAACCCTTGTTTCCTACTCATTCCACTCGCGTCTAACCTCTATGCTTTTTAATAGCAAAATAGACATTAGAACATACTATATAACTATTCACGAATAATAATATAAAAGTTTAAATTGGTATATATGTTTTTGAATTACAATAATAAAATATTAACATATTTTTACCTTTATTTTGGAAGTATTTCATAAATAAATATAGTATTAAACAAAAAAGAGGATAACCTCTTTTTTGTTTAATACTGATATGGTATTTGCTGATAACCTGGGTATGGGGCTGGATATGTTACTGGGTACGGTGCTGGATAATAACCTCCACTTGCTGCACCCGTTAATGCACCTGCTGTAAGCCCACCTAACATACCTCCCGCAAAACTTCCTGGGAAAAATCCGCCGCCCCATGAGCCGCCTCCACCCCAGCCCCATCCACCACCGTGATGATGATGGTGATGATCATAATGGTTGTGTCCTCCATGATGATTATGTCCGCCATTATGATGGTGTCCTCCATGATGATTGCGATAATACACTCCGTTATTTTCTATATAATTCATTATTCACCTCTCCCTTTCAATTTCCTCACTTTAATATTGTATGAATAATACGGATCTTGTTGGTAATCTGGATAATAAGCATAATTCGAGTAATATGGATAACCATATCCGCCATGACCAAATCCTCCAATTGGACGACCATACATTTTATTCATCCTTTTGCTATATAAAGTGAAATTTTAATCGGCGCGGGCTTTGTCCCTCCCCACTGATTATTAGCCCAAATCAATCGGGCATTTATGGACAATCATTTCCCGCCTAACTTCCTTGCACTCGTCGAATTTTGAGATGGGATTTTTACTACCCAGCAAATAGCGGGATAACAACGTAACAATATACTGTATGTAGGACAAATGCGGAAAGTATAGGACAAATGTCTATATTTTGTAAAAAAAACAAAACACTTTATAATAAGGATGTCAGATTATATCTTCTATTTAAGAAGTCTATATTTAAGAAAGATTAGAGGAATTATATAGAAATGAAGAAACCTATCGTTCAATTATTATTAATATTTACAATCGTATCTATCGTTCTTTTCCTATTAAATACATCGGTTATTTCGTTATATACGTTTGTCGGTGCTCTATGGTCCATCACAATCGTAGGGATTTCATTCGTTATTTTTATAGAAAATAGATCTCCCCAAAGTACTTTAGCTTGGTTTTTAGTATTAGCACTTCTTCCCGTTGTAGGTGTACTTTTATACTCTATTTTCGGGCGTAGCCGTTGGAGAAGAAAAAAACATCTCCATCGTTCAGAAGAACAAAGAAAATTATTCCGCGAAATATTAGAAGGAAGACGACTAGAATTATCACTCACAGTCCCATTACATGAACGTTCCATACATTTAACAGAAGTCGTACAAAAATTTGGAGGCGGGCCTGCCGCAGATAGAACGACGACAAAACTTTTAACAAACGGCGATCAAACCTTTTCAGAAATTTTGCAAGCAATCGAGAATGCAAAACATCACATACATATTCAATACTATATTTATAAATCTGATGAGATTGGTACAAAAGTACGAGATGCTTTAATACAAAAGGCAAACGAGGGTGTTATTGTACGCTTCCTTTATGATGGACTCGGAAGTAATACGTTAAGACGACGATTTTTACAACCTATGAAAAAAGCTGGAATTGAAATTGTCGAATTTGACCCTATTTTTTCAGCTTGGTTACTGGAGACAGTTAATTATCGTAATCATCGTAAAATCGTCATTGTAGATGGAGAAATTGGTTTTACCGGAGGGCTTAACGTAGGTGATGAATATCTTGGTCGCTCGAAAAAATTCCCTATTTGGCGTGATAGTCATTTAAAAATAGAAGGAAAAGCATTGTATAAATTACAAGCC
The DNA here is from genome assembly GCF_011066025.1 of Bacillus sp. EKM202B. Lineage (NCBI taxonomy): Bacteria > Bacillati > Bacillota > Bacilli > Caryophanales > Bacillaceae > Bacillus > Bacillus sp. EKM202B. Next base: position 106,577 of record NZ_JAAMNK010000018.1, read on the forward strand.
ATCTTTCTAGAAGATTGGCTTTATGCGTCTAGTGGATTGAATACTTATTCTTGGGATCAATTTATGAATAGACAATACTTCCCAGGAAAAGAAATTCTGGATGCAACAGGTGCGGTGCAAATTGTAGCAAGTGGACCAAGCTCAGATGATAAAAGCATTCGTAATACATTACTAGCTGTTATGGGCTCAGCCAAAAAATCTATTTGGATCGCTACACCATACTTTATTCCGGATCAAGAAACTTTAACATTATTACGCTTAAGTGCAATATCTGGCATAGATGTACGCATTTTATATCCTGGTAAGAGTGATAGTATTATTAGCGATCAAGCATCTCAATCTTATTTCACTCCACTTTTAAAAGCCGGTGCTTCTATTTACAGTTATAAAGATGGATTTATGCACGCAAAGATTGTACTCGTTGACGATAAAATTGCAACAATCGGAACAGCAAATATGGATGTACGTAGCTTTGAATTAAATTATGAAATTATTAGCGTACTCTATGAATCAGAAACCGTTCATGATATTAAACGCGATTTTGAAGAAGACTTTAAACACTCTACTGAAATTAAATGGAACTCATTCCAAAAAAGAAGTATCAAAAAAAGAATATTAGAGTCCTTTATGCGACTGATTTCTCCTTTACTATAAGCAATCAATGTGATATTGATTGCTTTTTCTTTTATATTTCCCCCTTCTCCTTTTCTTTGCATACCATATTAAAACAAGTTATCATAAGATGTATTACTTTATGAAAATAATGTTAGGTGGGAAATACATGTTAGAACAATTTCATATACATTCTGATTTAAAACAGCAGCTTTCTACAATTCATGAAAAGAATAAACAAGAAGCTGGTGAAAATGCTCATTTAATCGGTACTAAAATATATAAAGCATCTGATAACAGCATTATCGAAGATGCTATTACGGCACTTCTTCTTGGCAAAAATATTCTATTAAAAGGACCAACTGGTAGTGGTAAAACGGTACTAGCGGAAACTCTTTCTTCTTTATTCCAAAAACCAATGCATAGCATTAACTGTTCTGTCGATTTAGATGTGGAAGGTATTTTAGGATACAACACATTACAAACGAAAGACGGAGCATCTGAAGTTACTTTCGTTAACGGTCCTCTTATGAAAGCAATGAAGAACGGTCACTTCCTATATATTGATGAAATCAATATGGCAAAACCTGAAACGTTACCACTTCTTCACGGTGCACTAGATTACCGTAAAATGATTACAAACCCATTTACACAAGAAGTTGTATACGGTGATGACGAATATCGCGTAATTGCTGCGATTAACGAAGGTTATGTTGGGACAAGTGAACTAAACGAAGCATTGAAAAACCGTTTTGTTATTATTGAAGTTCCTTATATTCAAGGTGACACATTAAAAGAACTATTACTATCTGAATCAAAATTAACTGATGTTGCAACAATTGAAAAGTTCGTTGCATTTGCAAGCGACCTTATGCCTTTAGCTCGTGATGGGCGTGTAAGTGAAGAAGCAGCAAGTATTCGTGGTATTATCGACGCATGCGATTTAGGTGTATATATTCCTGTTATGCGCGCTATTGAGCGAAGCATTATTGCGAAATTAAATGATGAAACAGAACAAATGACTGTCCGTGAATTAGCAGAAAGTTATTTCTTTGAGGGATAATTCATGAGACAAATTTTTAGTGACAAAAAAATTGATGCGTCGCTGTTTCTACAAATGGAAAACTTAATGTATGCCCTTCTAAAAGAAGACGATGCCTATCTTGAATATGGCTATAAAGCATACTACGACGAAATTGAAAAAAAGGTTGTCATTAGTCACTTTTGGGATGATCGAAAAGAAGAAGATACAGTAATCGGATTAAAAAGCGAAGTGTTCTTAAAAGCACTTGGTAATAAACATTACTCGGACATGGCTTTAATTCGTTCTTACGCGATTGAATTACAAGAATCGCCCCTAAAGAAGTTCTTAACACAATTATTTGTTCTATTAGAAGATTTACGTGTCGAGGAAATCGTAAAAAACTTACGACCTGGCACGAAACATATTTTTAAACGCCGAAAAGAAATGTACCGCAATTACTTCGGCTCACAAAATGAAATAAACCGCGTTCGTAACTATCACGGTGATCGTCTATTTTGTCTATGTTACCTTTCATTAACGAGCGATAAATATGAAATGTTTACTAATGAATATTTCGAGCAAATTGAAGTAATTTTGCATGAGACATTCCAAGCCCGTAATACCGAAGATATTATGTATATCGTTGAGAAAATTCGCTACCGCTTAGAGGAGCTTCTTGAAAATGATATGCTTAACAATTATTTCGGACATGCTCCGCTTTATTTATCTGTCATTGCAGATGAAAAGAACTGCCGCGTTGAAGATTTAGCAAATGATGATACGCAGCTCATAGATGACGATGACAATAAAAACAAAATGGATGAAAGCTTCTCCACATGGCATCGTGAAAATAAAAATAACGAAAACGAGAACTTTTTACGCTTTGAATTAGAAAGCGGAACAAAAACAAACATGATGGGTGATACTGCTCGTGAATCAGAAGATGGCGATCAAGCACTTGGTTCTGTACAAGGTACTTCTCAAAAAAGTACACAATCCAACTTTGATGGTGCTGATACAGAAGAAGCAAGAGCTTCACACGCTTCTAGCCAAAGCGAGGGTGCATATGGTAAGTATAATGTAGGTGCCTCTCATACATTTAAAGAAGCTCGCAAATCAAATCCTGACGAGAAAAAAGATTACCAAGCTATCAAATCAGTCGTTAATAAAGATGTAAAAGAATTAAAGAAAATTATCGAAAAAACGATTGAAAATAAAACGAATGCAAATAGTGATAAATACTACGGAAGACTTCGGAAGAAATTCCTTCGTATTTATACTGAAAAGCAGCCGCGCATGTTTTATAAAAAAGGACAAGAATCGCAAGAGCTCGACGTTGCATTCCAACTATTAGTGGATTGTTCTGGTTCTATGTATAACAAAATGGAAGAAACGAAGAAGAGTGTTGTCTTATTCCATGAAGCGTTGAAATCTTTAAAAATCCCGCACGCTATTAGCGGATTTTGGGAAGATGCTTCTAGTGCTAAACCTGAAGATAAACCGAACGTTATCCATGAGGTTGTAAATTACAAAAACTCAACGTTACCAAACGTTGGTCCAGAAATTATGCAACTTCGTGAAGAAGAAGATAACCGCGACGGATATATTATTCGTATCGTTTCTGAAAAGCTTGCGAAAAGACCAGAAAAACATAAATTTCTATTAGTCTTCACAGACGGTGAACCTTCTGCCCTAGACTATCAACAAGACGGAATTTTAGATACGCATGAAGCTGTGAAACTCGCTCGTAAAAGTGGTATGGAAGTAATCGGTATCTTCATCGAAGAAGGCGAAGCGAAAGAAGCGACTTATCAATTAATGAAAAACATTTATAATCATCACTTCTTAGTTGCAAATCATGCTGAAGATTTACGATTGAAGATTAAACCATTGCTGAAAAAACTATTACTGAAGACGATTGAATAGAAAAAAGGAGCCTTTTGGCTCCTTTTTCTCGTTCAATTACTTTTTTTCTGGTTGAAACTTGTATGGAATGGCTACTTCTAACAATGACTCGAATCCTCCATCGTAGAATGGGAATCGTTCATTTGCAATTGTTCGCTCCACCCACTCTATCGCAGAAATTTCTCCCTCATCTTCTGCATGTAGCTCGCCCGTTAGTACTTTCGCTCGAAATGTAAAAAGTAGTGCGTGATTCCCGGATTCTTCAAAGAATTTTTCATTGATTGCAACAAGTCCACCTGCCATAGCAGTTAAACCTGTCTCTTCTTTTACTTCCCTTACTAGAGCTTCCTCTAACGTTTCACCCTTTTCAACAGCCCCGCCTGGCAATGACCAAACGTTTTGTTCTACATTATGTACCATTAATATTTTATCTGTTTCTTCGTCATGTATTAGTGCATATATGACATCAACTCTTTGCATGTTATTTTCCCCCTCTCAAAAAGAATGAAGAGCCGATTCCTAAGAATCGACCCTTCCTATTAGTTCATCACTAACTCAGCTGTGAGCTTTTTTTTTAACTTAGCCAACATGTCCGTTGTCATTTTGTCTAAATCGTATTCTGCTTTAAAGCCCCACTCTTTCATTGCTGCTGTTGCATCAATAGAGTTTGGCCAGCTATCAGCGATTGTTTGACGAGCTGGATCTACTGCGTAATCCATTGTAAACGTCGGAATGTGTTTACGAATTGATGCTGCAATTTGCTCTGGCTCGAAGCTCATTGCTGTAATGTTGAACGCATTTCTATGCACTAGCTTACTTGAATCAGCTTCCATTAATGAAATGATCGCTTGTAAAGCATCTGGCATATACATCATATCCATGTACGTTCCTTCAGCAATGTATGAGGTGTATGCACCTTTTTTAATCGCCTCATAATAAATTTCAACTGCATAGTCAGTTGTTCCGCCTCCTGGAGGAGCTACGTAAGAAATTAAGCCTGGGAAACGTACACCGCGCGTATCAACGCCAAACTTTTGATGATAATAATCACATAGTAATTCTCCTGCTACTTTGTTTACCCCATACATCGTAGTAGGACGCTGAATTGTATCTTGTGGCGTATTATCTTTCGGCGTTGATGGACCGAATGCACCGATAGAACTTGGCGTGAAAAACTTACAGTTTAATTCACGAGCTGCTTCTAATGCATTTACAAGTCCACCCATATTTAAATTCCAAGCAAATAACGGATTTTTTTCTGCTGTTGCTGAAAGTAAAGCTGCTAAATGAATAATTGTATCTACTTCATTACGCTTTGCAATATCATGTAGTTTTTGCCCATCTGTTACATCTAACGTTTCAAATGGACCAGACGTTACTACTTCACTATCTGTTTCACGAATATCTGTTGCAATAACGTTTGATGCGCCGTATACATCACGAAGTTTCATTACTAGTTCAGAACCAATTTGCCCTAAAGAACCGGTTACTAGAATTTTTTTCATTTTCCCCACTCCTCATTTGCAAGCTATTCAAAAGATGTCGTTACTTAAATGATGCCCATTTCTTTCCCTACTTTTTCATATTTAAGAATTGCTTCATCTAGCATTTCCTTCGTATGAGCTGCTGTAGGCATATTACGAACGCGTCCTGTTCCTTTAGCTACAGTTGGGAACACGATAGATTTTGCGTATACACCTTCTTCATTTAGACGTCTACTAAATTCTTGTGTTAATACTTCATCACCAATAATACAAGGTGTAATTGGCGTTTCACTTTCTCCGATGTTAAAGCCAAGTTCTTTTAACCCTTGTTTTAAATAGCGACCATTTTCCCATAAACGATCGTGTAACTCTGTGCTTTCCATTAAGATCTCAATTGATCTCATGCAAGCTGCTGCATCAGCTGGTGTTAATGCTGTAGAGAATAAGAATGGACGTGAACGAACTTTTAACCAATCAATTAAGTTTTGTTTCCCTGCTACATATCCACCAATTACCCCAATTGCTTTTGATAATGTACCAATTTGGAAATCAACTCTATCAGAAAGACCGAAGTGCTTCACAGTACCTGCACCTTTTCCAAGTACCCCTGAACCATGTGCATCATCTACATATGTCATTAAATCTAGCTCTTCTGCAATCTCAACAATTTCTGGTAATTTTGCAATATCTCCATCCATTGAGAAAACACCGTCTGTAATAACCATTAATTTATTGTAAAGACCTGATTCTTTCGCCGCGATTGCTTTTTGGCGTAAATCTTCCATATCAGAATGTTTATAAACGATGATTTTCGCTCTTGATAGACGACTACCATCAATAATAGATGCATGATTTAATTCATCTGAAAGAATCGCATCATTTTTATCCATAACAGCTGAAATCGCTGCCATATTACAATTAAATCCTGATTGATAAGCAATTGCTGCTTCTGTATGTTTAAACTTTGCAATTGTTTCTTCTAATTTAATATGCAAATCTAAAGTACCGTTAATTGTACGAACAGCTCCTGCCCCAACACCGTACTTATGAATTGCACCAATCGCTGCTTCTTGTAAGCGATTATCAGTCGCTAATCCAAGATAGTTGTTTGAAGATAAGTTAATATATTCTTTGCCGCCAATTGTAATAATCGGTCCATTTGGACTTTCAAGCGGATCAATTACGTTATAAAGCCCCTTTGATTTTAAATCCTCTAAATTTTCTTCTAAAAATTTCGCAAGTGTTTTACTAGACATCGTGAAGCCTCCCATCGTTCATGTAAGCGGATTATTGTCTTAATAGTTCTAATAATCCCTCTACTAGCTTAACACGTTTTCAGAATTTATTATAGAAAAATAGTTTAAAGAAACCGCTTACAAATTTTAATTATATATGATTCATTACAAGAAATCTATCATTTACATTCCATATTTGATAGAATTAAAAAAATATTTAGGGAGGCTTCAAACATGGCATTTACAGAATCTGATGTATATAATAACGAAGCGTTTTTTGAGCAATATATGAAACGAAGATACCGCGAAAATAGCCCCAATGAATCCATTGAAAAGCCAGCATTCTTTCAACTCATTGGTGATGTAAAAGGAAAACAAATTCTCGATTTAGGTTGTGGCGATGCTAAGTTTGGCGAGGAATTATTAGAAAACGGATGCCACTCTTACACTGGCATTGAAGGCTCTCAGCTTATGTATGAAAAAGCTAAAAAACAACTAGAAAATAAAAATGGATCTGTTCATTTGATAAACCTCAAAGATTATACATACTCCCCATCCACTTTTGATTTAGTCACATCTAGACTCGCTTTACATTATATTGAACATCTTCATATCATTTTTCAAAATGTGTACAAAACTTTAAAAACAAATGGAACCTTCATCTTTAGCGTTCAACATCCTGTTATTACCTCTTCATTTGAAAGCTTGCAAACGAGTGGTAAAAGAACGAGCTGGTTCGTCGATGATTATTTTAAACTAGGCAAACGGGTTGAAGCATGGATTGACCAAGAAGTTATTAAATATCATCGTACAACGGAAGAGTATTTCACATTATTACAGCAAGCCGGATTTACCATTATAAATCTAAAAGAAGCTACACCAAATCAAACCTATTTTCAAAGTGAAGAGGAATATGAACGACGTTTACGAATTCCCCTCTTTCTATTATTTTCTTGCAAAAAATAAAAAGACGATGAATCCCCTGGTCTTATCCCTGTCAAGTAGACAGTATTAAAAAGACTAAGCAGCCATCGAGATTCGATATTCTATCGGAGCTC